>CAKSWL010000080.1 GCA_934511335.1 uncultured Cloacibacillus sp.
GCCGAGGCCGATCTCGTCCTCAGCGACACTCCCTTCTACGCCGAAAAGGGCGGACAGGTGGGAGACACCGGCAGGATAACGGCGGGCGGCATGGTCTTTGAAGTCGCCGACACCCTCTATCCGGTGGCCGACCTCATCGTCCATCGCGGCAAGGTCACGGCGGGCACGATGAAGGCCGGCGACGGCGTGACCGCCGAGATAGACGGCGAGCGCCGCGCCGAGATACAGCGTCATCACACGGCGACGCACCTTCTCCATGAGGCGCTTGCGCGCGTGCTCGGCAAGCATGTGCGCCAGGCGGGGTCGATCGTTACGCCGACCTTCCTGCGCTTCGACTTCAACCACTTCGCGCCGGTAACGCTAGACGAACTGCGCGAGGCAGAGGGGCTGGTCTACGCCGAGGTGCTGAAAAACAAGCCCGTGGTCACGACGGTCATGGCGATCGAAGATGCGAAAAAAACAGGAGCTCGTGCGCTCTTTGACGAAAAGTACGGGGACGAGGTCCGCGTGCTTGATATAGAGGATTTCTCGACGGAGCTCTGCGGCGGCACGCATGTTAAGAACACCGGCGAGATCGGCCTTGTGAAAATCATCCGTGAAGAGGGCATCGGTTCCGGCATCCGCCGGATCACGGCGGTCGCCGGTTCGTCCGCGCTGCCGCTCTTCCAGTCCTTCGGCTTCGCCATCACCTCGCTGGTGACGATGGTCGGCGGCGACGTCGAATCGCTGATGTCGAAGGTCGAGTCGATGGTTGACGAGAAGAAGGTGCTTGAGCGCAAAAACCGTGAGCTCCAGGTGAAGGCCGCGATGTCCGACATCGAAAGCAGCGTGAAGCCGAAGGCCAACGCGGGCGGCGTGGACCTGATCGTGGAGAAATTTGACAATATCACGCCCGATCTGCTGCGTCAGATAGGCGACCGGATTCGTCAGAAATATCCGCAGGCGCTGATGCTGCTCGCCGGCGTCGGTGAGGAAAAACACGTCGCCGTCACCGCGATGGCCTCGCCCGAGATCGTGAAGCTCGGAGCGAACGCCGGTGCGCTGCTCAAGGCGGTGGCCGCCGAGATGGGCGGCAAGGGCGGCGGCAGTCCGACGCTCGCTCAGGGTGGGGCGCAGAGTTCAAAGGATCTTGACAAGGCCTTCGCCGCCGCGCCGAAACTCTTTGAGGAGCTCATGGCCAAAGGAAAGTGATGCGGAGAATAATCGCTCTTGATATAGGTTCTGTCAGGATCGGCGTTGCCGTCAGCGACCCCTTGGGTTTTTTTGCACAGGGGGTTGCTGTGCTCGACGCGAAGGGAGACTGGCTTGCGGAGCTTGCGAAGATCGCGGCGCCCTATGAGAGCCCGAAGCTGCTGATCGGCATGCCGCGCCGCACAGATGGCAGCGAAGGGCCGGAGGCGGCGCGGATGCGCGAAGCGGCGAAGAGCATTCAGGAATATTTCCCGGAGTGGGAGACCGAGTTCTGGGACGAACGCTTCACGACGACGATCGCGCAGCAGGCGCTGCTTGAGGCGGATGTCTCGCGCGCGGGGAGGAAGAAAAAGGTGGACAAGATCGCGGCGACGCTGTTGTTGCAGAGCTATCTCGACCGCAGCCGCTGATTACCGACGGTTGACAGAGAAACAATGTCAGGCTGCGAGACAGGCTTATGTTGTGTCGCCGCGCGTAATTAAATAGTTCATCGTCTATTTGCCGCCGGCGCGCTTCGCCGGCGGCGGCATGAGGTTTTTTATCTGGCTGGCTGGAAGGAAGGAATCAGAGAAATTTTGGAACTGCCCGTCGGGATCAAGATGACGCCTATGTTGGAACAGTATGTGCACTGGAAGGACAAATATCCAGACTGCCTGCTGTTTTTCCGCATGGGAGACTTTTATGAGATGTTCTTTGAAGATGCCAAAACGGCCTCCGCCGTACTCGACATCACCCTCACTTCACGCTCTAAAGACTCCGAAAACCAGGTACCGATGGCGGGAGTTCCCTTCCATTCCGTCGATTCATATCTCGGCAGGCTAGTCGCCGCCGGTTACCGCGTGGCGATCTGTGAGCAGATCACCGAGCCGGACGGCAAGACGCTCGTTGAGCGCGGCGTGACGCGCATCGTCACGCCGGGGACCTGGCTGCCGGAAAATTCAGACGGCGACGGCAAGGTTGCGGCCTGTCTATTTGAGGGCAAGAATCTCTCGGTGGCGCTGCTGGATTCCGCAAGCGGCGCGCTGCGCGCCGGGACCTTCTCTGTCGAGGGCGGCGTCTCGATCCTGTCGGCCTTCGCTCCCAACGAGGTGCTTCTGCGGCGCGGCCAGCGCGATCAATTTCTAAAAAACTGTCCGACGCTCGCCTCCTGCAACACGGTGGAGCGCGATAAGGGAGATTTTTCCCCCGTGCAGGCTTCGGCCTGGCTCTGCCGCAAGTGGAGCATCTCCTCGCTCTCGGCGATGGGGCTGGACGACCGCGACGCGGCGGCGGGAGCCGCGGCCACCGCGGTAAAGTATCTTGAGGAGACCCAGTTTTCGAAGGCTACGCACATCACCTGCGTCACGCCGATACTGCCGCGGGAGAATCTGATTCTCGACCAAAACACCCAGGTCAACCTGGAACTTATCGACCAGAGCGCCACGTCGCTCTTCTGGGTGCTCAACCGCTGCCGCACGCCGATGGGCAAGCGGATGCTCAGGGAGTGGATCACCTCGCCGCTGCAGGATATCGAAGCGATAGAGGCGCGGCAGGAGATGATCGAACGATTGACGGGCGATCCGCTTCTGCGCGCGCGCCTCGGTGAGCAGCTCTCCGGCTGCCGCGATATGGGCAAGTCGCTTTCGCGCCTTACTCTCAATATTGGCTCCCCCGCCGATATGCAGGTCATCAAAGAGACTCTCAACCTGGCGCCGGGCCTTCTGGCGCTGCTCGCCGGCGAACCCGCGTTTGCCCAGCTTATCCCCGCCTGCAGCACGGCGGCGCTCGCGGCGCTGCTGCAGGCGGCGGTGGCCGATACGGTGCCGCGCTTTCTGCGCGACGGCGGCGTCATCAAAGGCGGCTTCGACGCGGCGCTTGATTCATGGCGCGGCAAGGCGGAGAATTCGTCCTCGTGGCTTTCCGCCTTTGAGGAAGAGGAGCGGACGAAGAGCGGCATTAAAAATCTGAAGGCTGGTTTCAACAAGGTCTTCGGCTATTACATTGAGATTCCCAAGGGCAGCGTCGGCCGCGCGCCCCTGAATTATATACGTAAGCAGACGCTCGTGAACGCGGAGCGTTTTATCACCGACGAGCTGAAAGCCTTTGAGCGTGAGATGTTCAGCGCCGAAAGCGAGATGCTCGCGATAGAAGAGAGGATTTATGAGAGTTTAGTCGGCGAGGTCCTGGCGCAGGCGGCGGCGATACAGCGCACGGCGAACTTCATCGCCGAGCTGGACACGCTGCTCTCGCTTGCCGCCACCGCCGCCGAGCAGGGATACTGCCGCCCGCGGATGGATATGAGCAAGGATTTTATCGTTAAAAACGCGCGCCATCCCGTCGTCGAAGTGACGCTCGGCAAAAACCCTTTCACGCCGAACGATTTTAATTTCAGCGTCGAGAACGGCCGCCGCATCGCCCTCATCACCGGCCCGAACATGGCAGGGAAGTCCACTTACCTGCGCATGGCGGCTCTGATCGCGGTGATGGCGCACATGGGCTCGTTCATCCCCGCGGAGAGCGCGCGGATCGGGCTCATCGACCGCGTCTTCACGCGCATCGGCGCGCGCGACGAACTTGCGCGCGGGCAGAGCACCTTCATGGTGGAGATGGTGGAGACGGCGAATATCCTGCGTCACGCCACCGACCGCAGCCTGATCATCCTCGACGAGGTAGGGCGCGGGACCTCGACCTATGACGGTCTCAGCATCGCCTGGTCCGTGGTGGAGTTTTTGCAGGGGCAGGAGCATGCCCGTCCGCGCGTCTTTTTCGCCACCCACTATCATGAATTGACCCAGCTTGCCGACCTTTTGCCGGGAATCGTGAACCTCAGCATGGGGGTCGAGGAGAGCGAACGCGGCGTGATCTTCCTCCATAAGATCGTCGAAGCGCCCGCCGACCGTTCTTACGGCCTCGAGGTGGCGCGCCTCGCTGGCGTGCCCGCCGCCGTGCTGCGCCGCTCCGAGGAGCTGTTGGCAAAGTTCGAGGAACGGGGCGCGGAGAAGAACGAGGAAGTGAGGCGATCCCAGCAGAATCAGCTGACCCTCTTTGACGTGCGTCAGGAGGCGATACTTGAGGAACTTTCGGCCTGCGACCCGAACAACATGACGCCCTTGGCGGCGCTGGAACTCGTCTGCCGCCTGCGCGAAGAGAGCAGAAAGGTACTTGGATTCAAATGATCAAGAGACTGGCCCCCGATATTTCAACAAGAATAGCCGCCGGAGAGGTGATCGAACGCCCCTCCTCGGTCGCGAAGGAGCTTATTGAAAATTCGCTCGACGCGGGAGCCCGCACGATCTCGATACAGACGGAACAGGGAGGCAAGAGCTCATTCGTCATCGAGGACGACGGCTGCGGCATACCCTGTGCGGAACTGCCGCTCGCGCTTGAGCGTTACGCGACGAGCAAGATCACCGCGATCGAGGATCTTGAAAAGATTGCGACGCTTGGCTACCGCGGAGAGGCGCTTGCGAGCATCGCCGCCGTTTCGCGGATGGAAATCCGCAGCAAGACTGCCGACGCCGGGACTGGAGGTCTGATCCGCTGCGAAGCCGGCGAGATCACCCTCTACACGGAGACTCCGGCCAGGCCCGGGACGCGGATTCAGATAGACGACCTCTTTTTCAACCTTCCCGCGCGCCGCAAATTCCTCAAAACGTCATCCGCGGAGCTGCGCCGCATAGTCCAGATCGTCAACGACTACGCGCTGATTCACCCCGAGGTGACCTTCCGCCTCTACGAGGAGAGTAAAAAAATCCTTGAATATACGGGAGCGTCCTGTGTAGAGGAGACGCTGCTGCGCCGCTGGGGGCGGCAGACGAAGATATACCATTCCGAGTCGCGCGGCGGAAATCTTGCGGCCCGCCTCTGGTGGAACCCAATTCTCGATTCGCGCCGCGTCGTGATCATGCTTTTCGTCAACGGACGCCGAGTGCAGGACGCCGCGATACGCGCCGCGCTCTCGACGGCGGACGCCGCGGCCTACGGCGAATGGCTCGTCCTGCTCGACCTGCCGCCGCAGGATGTCGACGTCAACATCCACCCGACGAAAGAAGAGGTGCGCTTCCGCCGGAGCGGAGAGGTCTTTAAGATCGTCTATGACAACGCCAGGGCGATCTTCGCGCAGCGGCATTCAATCGCCGCGCCGCCATTGCCGCCGTCCGCCGCCGACGAGTTTATGACGCCGCCTGCGCCCCTAGGAGCGGATCCAGTCCCCGCGCCGGCCTTTTACAGCCCTAACGGCTGGAGCTTTCAGAAAAAGGCCCCCTGGCGCGCCGCCAGTCCCCTGAGCGCCGAGGCGTCCGTAGAAAACGTCTTCACGCCGGCGGCGGAAGAACCGCGGGGGCAAGACGAATTTTTCTTTGATAAAAACTACGTGGGGCAGAGCGCCGAGGGATTTTTGATCTTCGACTTTCCGGGGGCGCTCGCAGTGATGGACCCGCACGCGGCGCACGAGCGCATTCTATTTGAGGAGATCTGCGAAAATTTCAAAGATAATATCGCGACCCAATGGCTGACGCTGCCGATGGAGATCCCGCAGGCGGCTGCCGCCGAGGCGGCGCTCTATGAAAAGGAGCTCGCGGCGCTAGGTTTTCGCACGGAGGGCGGCAAAGTGACGGCAGTTCCCGCGATCAAGGGCAAAGGGAACCTTTCGCCGATCGATATGCTCCGTTCGGCGCTGCGCGGGATCGAGACGGAGAACGACCCCGTGAAACGAGACCGCGAAGTCTGGTGGCGCATGGCGCGCCTTGCCTGCCGCGACGCGGTCAAGCTCGGTTTCCGCTTTGAGCCGGAGGAGGCTGTGGAGCTGCTGCGCCGCCTCGAACGCTGCGATACCCCCTATACCTGTCCGCACGGCAGACCGACGGTCTTTTTGATCGAAAATAAAAAATTACGCGACTGGTTTGAGAGATGATGAATAAAAAAATCCCCGTTATCGCGATAATCGGGCCGACGGCGGTCGGCAAGACGGAATTCAGCCTCGCGCTCGCAGCGAAGCTCGGCGCCGAAGTGATTTCGGTCGATTCGCGCCAGGTTTACCGCTATCTTGACGTCGGCACCGACAAGGTCTCGCGCGAGATCCGCCGTGAGGTGATCCATCATCTCATCGACGTCGTCGACCCCGACCAAATATATTCCGCCGCCGACTTTGCGGAGGATGCGGAAGACGCCGCGCGCCGTATCACGGCCCGCGGGCGCGTGCCGCTTTTGATCGGGGGGACGCCCTTTTACTACCGGGCGCTTGCAGGGACGCTTTCAGAAGACCTGCCGAAGTCGGCGGAGATGCGCGCGCAGCTGGAAGCGGAGCTTGCCGCGCGAGGGCTTGCGTCGCTCCACGGCGAGCTGCTGGCGGTCGACCCCGAGGCGGGCGCGAAGATACATCAAAACGACCCCGTCCGCACGATGCGCGCGCTTGAAATATTCCGCCTCACCGGCAAGAACGCGAGCTGGTGGTACCGGCAGCAGGACAAGATGAAATCTCCCTGCGAGATCTTATACATCGGCCTTACGCGGCTGCGCGCCAACCTCTACCGCAATATCGAGCGCCGCGTCAAGGAGCAGTTCGCCAGCGGCTATCCAGAGGAGGTCAAGTGGCTGCTCGACCACGGCTATTCCCCATCGCTGCCGGCGCTGCAGGGCTTCGGCTACCGCGAGCTTGTGCGGTATCTCGGCGGCGAATGCACCTTACTCGAGGCGATAGAGGGCGACGTCCGTTCGACGAAGGCCTTCTCGCGCCGTCAGATGACCTGGTTCAAACACTTTGAGCCCGCGCGGTGGTACGACTTCGACGAGGTGTCGAAAGAGGAGGCGCTCAAAGACGTCGTCCCGCGCTGCCTCGCGCATCTGGAGGGCGGCGCATGAAGATCATAATCGCCAATCCGACGGGACTTTGCTTTGGAGTGAAGCGCGCGATCACGACCCTTGAGGAGGAGCTCAAAAAGACCCGCCAGGCCTATGCGCTCGGCAGTCCGATACACAATCCGCAGGAGATCGAGCGGCTGGAAAAAATGGGGCTTGTCGTCGTCGATTCTCCGGAAGAGGTGCCCGAAGGCGCCGTATCTTTTGTGCGGGCGCACGGAGTAACGCCGGAAATATTTGCCTTGCTGCGCGAGAGAAGCGCAAAAATGGTCGATGGAACATGTCCTTTTGTAAAAACGGCGCAGGAAAGGGCACAGACCCTTTCCCAAGATGGCTATATCGTGATAATATTAGGAGACGCCTCCCATCCGGAGGTCAAGGGCATTATGGGTTATGTATCGGGGGAGGTACACGTGCTGGCCTCCGCGGACGAGATACCGCGCAGCCTTTTCGGAAAACGGTGCGGCATACTGAGCCAGACGACGCAGCGCGTCGAGACTTTTGCAGCGCTCGTGTCCGGATTTGCCTCCGTATCTCCCGAGATAAAGGTATATAATACGATATGCCGCGCAACGCTCGCGCGCCAGCAGTCCGTTTGCCGTCTGGCGAAAGAGGCGGACGGCATGATAGTGCTGGGCGGCAGAAATAGCGCCAATACAAGAAAGCTCGCAGAGATCGGCTCCGGTTCCGGAGTGCCGACCTTGTGGATAGAACACGCAGGAGAACTGGAAAGGGGCTGGTTGGAAAATAAGGACACGATAGGAATAGCCGCGGGAGGCAGCACCCCCGATTGGCTGATTAAAGAACTGATCCAAAAATTAAAGATGATGTAAGCAGGAGGATGTTGGGAATGGCTGACGAGCTTCGCACAGAAGACGTAATGGAAACACAGGAAAAAGAAGAAACAATGGAAGAAATGATGCAGCAGTACGATGTGATGGGCGACTTCCACCGCGGCAAGGTCGTGGAGGGTATCGTCGTCGATTCACGTGAGGACGGCTGGCTCGTAGATGTAGGCTACAAATGCGAAGGCTTTCTTCCGCGCAAAGAATGGACTCACAGAGTTCTCGTAGAAGAGACTCCCGAGCCTGAGAACGGCGCCAAGGTCAGAGTGCAGATCACAAATATCGGGCAGGGCGAAGACGCCCAGCTCGGCCTCTCACGCTGGCGCTGCGAATTTGATGAGCGCTGGAACAAGCTCGAAGAAGAGGCGGGGAACAACGAAACGATCTCTGTAAAGGGGATCCGCAAGGTAAAGGGCGGCCTCATCGTGAGCTGCTGCGGCATCGAGGGCTTCATCCCCATCTCGCACCTTACGCAGGAGGGCCACGGAGTGAACCCTGGAAAGCTTCTTGGCCAGGAATTCCCTGTGAAGCTGATCGAAAAAGACCGCAGAAAGCGCCGCCTCGTATTCTCACGCCGCAGCCTTATCGAAGAGGAACTTACGGGCATCCGCCAGGCCTTCTATGAGCAGGTACACGAAGGCGATGTTCTCGAAGG
>CAKSWL010000081.1 GCA_934511335.1 uncultured Cloacibacillus sp.
CCCCCCGCTTGTCGAGTACAGGGTAATGCACCTCCATTACGTAGGCGCCTCCCGAGAGCCAGGGAATCATCCCCGCCCTCGCCGCGAGGTCTGGCCGCCGGTCAAGCGTCCGTTCCACGGAGCGGCGGCGGCGCCACCGGTCGATGGCCTTCGCGTCGCCGTTCATGAGCACCTCGGGGACACGCTCCCCCTGCCATTCGGCGGGGCGCGTGTAGTGCGGAGTGTCAAGCATCCCGCTGTAGAAGGAGTCCTCCGTGACCGAGGAATTTTTTCCGACTACTCCCGGGATGAGACGCGAGACCGCGTCGACGATCGCCATCGCGGGCATTTCACCGCCGGTGAGCACAAAGTCGCCGAGCGATATTTCCATGTCCACGTACTTTTGGGTGAAGCGTTCGTCCACCCCTTCATAGTGGCCACAGATTATCGCCAGGTGTTCCCGGCGCGAAAGGTCTTCCACAAGCTCCTGGTAAAGGTGCGTCCCCTGCGGGCTCGGGTAGACGACGTACGGCTTTGCCGCCGAAACGGAGGCGAGCGCCTTTGAGAGCGGCTCCGCCATCAGCATCATGCCGCCGCTTCCGTAACAGTAGTCGTCTATCTGCCGGTAATCGCCTTCCGCAAAGTCTCTGATGTCGATCACACAGACCTCCAGCCTGCCCGCCGCGATGCCGCGTCCGAGGACGCTGGCGGCCAGGTAGCTGCGCATGAGCTCTGGAAAGGCGGTGATGATCGATATCTTCATCTCAGTCCCACAGACCCTCCGGAATATTTACTGTCATGGTGCCTTTCGCCGTATCAACGTTTTTTATCACATCGGCAACGGCCGGTATCGCTTTGGAAGCGCCGCTTGAGGTCCTCACGACATAGACGTCGTTGCTGCCCGTGTACATAACCTCCGTTATCTCCCCGAGCTTATCCCCAGTGGCGGCGTCGAATACCGCGAGGCCGATGATGTCGTCCAGCCAGTATTCGTCCTCCTCAAGCTCTACCCGTTCGTCCTTTGCCACCGTGATGACGGCTCCTCTCAGGGCTTCCGCCGCATCGCGGCCCTCTACTCCCAAGAGGCGAAGAAAGAAGGTGTTTTTTCCCTCGTATGGTTCGATCCTGCTCACCCTGTAGGCGCGCATGGGCTTTCCCGGCAGTGTCACGTCGAGCTTTTTCATGCCCAGAAACCGTTCGGGGAAGTCCGTCAGGGGCAGCAGCAGCATGTCGCCGCGCACACCGTGGGCTCCCACGATCTTACCGATTTCGTATCTCCCCTCCGAGGCTCCCTCAGTCTTCTTTGACATCAACATCCACCTTTTCGCCGGATTTTATCGAGGCGGCCTTCGCGACGTGGCGGATGGCGTTGATCGTAGAACCTTTCTTGCCGATTACGCGGCCGACGTCATCCGCGGCCACCCTTATCGTGATGAGGATGGCGCCGCCCTCGGAGCGTTCCTCCGTGACGGAGACCTCTTCAGGCTTGGTGACGAGACGGCGTACGATCAGGCCAACGAGGTCGACATAGTTTGCCATTTCCTGCGTCCACCTATTCCGCCGCGGGAGCGTCGATGATTCCCGCTTTTTTAAGCAGCACCTTCGCCGTGTCCGACGGAGAAGCTCCGTTGGACAGCCAGTGAGCCGCGCGTTCCGCGTCTATTTTGATCTCCGCGGGCTCCACGAGCGGATTGTATGTGCCCAGTATCTCAATGAAGCGTCCGTCCCTCGGTGAATGAGAGTCGGCCACTACCAGACGATAAAAGGGAGCCTTCTTTTTCCCGTGACGGGAAAGACGAATACGAACTGACATTTGCGCTAACACCTCCTGTGTTTTTCTCTTGACACTACCCCGCAGGCCCGATGCGTTAAAAAGCCTGCCGAGGGTTTTATATTGAAAACGGGGATTCTATCTCCGAGTCAATCGTTGTATGGCGCCTCAGCGGAAAAAGCCGCGCTTGCCGCCCCTCATCATGCCGCCCATTCCCGGAGGCATTTTGAAGCCGCCCTTGCCTCCCGACATTTTGCCGAAGGTCTTCATCATGGCCTTCATCTGCTCGTACTGCGCGAGCACCTGGTTCACCATCTGCACCGAGGTGCCGGAACCCTGCGCTATCCGTTTGCGGCGGCTTCCCTTGATTATTTCAGGGTTGCGGCGCTCTTTGAGCGTCATCGAGAGGATGACCGCCTCCGTCTGCTTCATGCGCTTTGGGTCGATGTCGGCGTTTTTCAGAGCCTTGCTCGCTCCCGGTATCGGCAGCATCTCAAGCACCTTTTCCAGCGGTCCGAGCTTTTTTATCTGCTGGAGCTGCATCAGCATGTCCTCAAGGGTGAAGCGGTTCTTCTTGAGGCTCTCCGTCATCCGCTCTATATCGGACTCCGAGGTGGCGGACTGTACTTTTTCCAGCAGCCCCTCCATATCTCCCATGCCGATGATGCGCTGCGCCATGCGGCGCGCGTCGAATACTTCGAGGTCTTCCGTCTTTTCACCGCAGCCGGCGAGCTTTATCGGCACCCCCGTGCTGGCGCGCACCGCCAGCGAGGGGCCGCCGCGCGCATCGCCGTCGAGCTTCGTCAATACGACGCCGGTAAGGCCGAGGCGCTCGTGGAAGGTGCCCGCGACGTTTACCGCCTCCTGTCCCGTCATAGAATCGACGACGAGCAGGATCTCCGTCGGCACTGCGGCGGCCTTCATGGATTCGAGCTCGTGCATGAGCTCGTCGTCCATTTGCAGCCGTCCCGCGGTGTCGAGCAGGATCATGTCGCAGAGGTGCGACTCCGCGTAGGCGCGCGACCGGCGCGCGACCGCCACCGGGTCCGTCTCACCGGGCTCGGGGCCGAAGAATGGGACGTTCGCCCTCTCCGCGAGCACGCGGAGCTGCTCCACGGCCGCCGGACGGCGAAGATCGCAGGCGACGACGAGGGGCTTGTGCCCTTTCGACATCCGGCGCGCAATTTTCACGGTAGTGGTGGTCTTGCCGGAGCCTTGAAGGCCGACCATCATGTAGACCGTCGGCGGCTTAGGCGAGATGACGAGAGGCGCGGGGGCCTCTCCCATGATTTTTATCAGTTCTTCGTAGACGATCGTGAATATCAGCTGCGAGGGGGTGATCGACTCCAGGACGCTCTGCCCCGTGGCGCGCGTCCGGATCGCTTCGACGACGTCTTTGACGACTTTGTAGTTGACGTCGGCTTCAAGCAGGGCGCGGCGCACTTCGCGCAGCGCGAGGTTTATATCTTCTTCCGAAAGTTTTCCCTTGCCGCGCAGTCCCGCGAATATATTTTCAAAACGTTCTTTCAGTGAATCAAACATGGCGCCACCTACGCTTCAAGGATTTTTTTAAATGCCGCATAAAAATCTTCCGGCAGACGCTCGCGGTTGTCATCAAGCATCTGCTCCATGATCTCCGTCTTGTGCCGCCGCGCGACGAGGCCGAAGGATTTTTCATAACCCTCCATGTGTTCCCGCGCGCGCGTGATGAGGTCGTGCACTCCTTGGCGCGAAACGCCGAGCGTCTCCGCCGCCTCCGAAAGCGAGAGGTCCTGCATGAGAATCATCTCGCAGGCCATCCGCTGCTTTTCCGTAAGCTGCGCGGCGTAATTGTCGAGCAGAAGCCCATCCCTGATGCGCTGGTCCAAAGAATCTTTTTCCGCCACGGCAATCACTCCCCTCATTCAACCAGAGGATTATACAGAAAGCCCGCAAGCCTGTCAAGGATAATTACTTTACACAAAGTATTTGTTCTGTGATAAAGTCACCCCTTATGCGTTCTGAGACAATGCCGCTATGGGAGAGATCCTAATTGGCATTACAGACGACGAAACAAAGCGGATCTATTTCCCGCGGAAGGACGCAAAAAATATCATCGACCAATATGTTGGAGCGTCTGAACAGGGAGATAGAGCGTAGAACCAGAGCCGCAGGGGTATCCCTTAGCGAAGAGCCATAGACGAGGCTCTCATGACGCGCATGATAGAGTACTCGAAAGACTGGTCCGTAAATCAATGCGGATATTTTAGTCTGGATGCGATGCAGTTGATAATAGACAAAAACGCCGCTTCGCTTAATGGCATATGTCGTTGTACCGATCTCGATGATTTTTGCAAACTGATATTGACACAAACTCGGGCGCGGGCCACGCGGCGGCGCCTATTAATAATTTGGAAGAAAAGGGCTGTTTATGGGGCCGCCTTTTATTCATGACGGGGGTCAGCACATAACGAAAAGGCCGGGTGGAGAACATCCGTCTCCATCCGGCCGCAGTTTTTAGATTAAGCTTTGAGCGTTACAGCTTATTTGCCGAGGTTCTTCTTGAACTCCGCCATCAGCTCGGGGGTCATGCCGCGCTGGCCAAGCTTGTCCCATGACGATACACAGGCGGCCTTGATCGGCTTGAGCTCCGCTTCGGTGTAGGTGAAGACCTTGATGCCCTTTTTCTTCATAAGGTCCATGTACTTGACGTCTTCTGCCTTCGCGGTGTCGATGGACTTAAGCGTGAACTTCTTAGCCTCTTCCTGGAAGATCTTCTGATCTTCGGGGGAGAGCTTTTTCCATGACTTCTCGCTGATCATGAAGGGAAGGTATTCCATCGAGTAGTTCGTCGCATACCAATACTTGATTACGTCGCCGAGGCCCGTGTAAACGGCGGCTGTCGCCATCGCGTTGACGGAGTCGCAGACGCCGGTCTGGAGCGACTGGTAGACGTCGGCCCAGGGAATGGTGATCGTGCGGAAGCCCATCGCCTGCGCGCCGAGCATATAGGTGTCCATGTTGGGAACGCGGGTGAGAACGCCCTTGTCGACCTTCGGGTCGAGGGGATCTTTAAGGGGCTTCGTCGAACCGACGCCGATCATGCCTTCGACATAGGAGCCGAGGACGCGGACGCCGAGGGGCTTGCCGAGTTCGCTGAGTTTATTGGGGAGCCAAGCGCCGGGAGCGAAAACTTTTTTCGCCTCATCGTAGCCGCTGACATAGCCGTTGATGTAAACGAGCTCGAAGCGGGGGTCGAATGAGCTGGCAAACGACGTTACCGACATGTCTACCGTTCCGCGGATGAGTTCCTCCATAATTAGGGTGTAGTCGCCGAGCTGGCTGGCGGGGAAGACGTTGATCTTGACGCGTCCGTCGGTCCTTTGTTCGATGCTCTGCGCGAAGTCCTTCATCATCTTCGTGCACTGGTGCTCTACCGGCTGCTGCCCCGCGAAGCGGAAAACGATCTGTTCCGCGGCCACAGCGGCGGTCGCCATTAAGGCGGATACAAGGACTGCTGTCATGAGTACTGCAAATTTCTTCATTACTGGTACCTCTCCCTTCAATTTATGCTTTTATTTAGACGGCCCAAACGAGCCGAAAAAGCCGAAGCGACGCTCCCACCTATACATCTCTATGTAAAATTGCTTAGTCGTTTTATTGAATACAAGATATATCAGAAGAACGAACATGTCAACGATAGAATATTTTTTTATTAAAATAAACGATATTATATCAATCAGATATTTTTAATTTTTTATTAATTTATAAAAACCGCCCTTGACGTCAGCCGCAAACCGCAGGAGTACGCCCTCCTCGCCAAGGGCGGAGTAATCGCAAAAATTATCGGCCGCACAAAGATTTATTATCCCAACAGACAACTTTGCACTGAAAATGGCCGCCGCGGACGATAAAAAAACTTTACCGCGCAGGCGGGCCATTTTAATTTTAGTCGAACCTCATATAGAGTTCAGAAATATCACGTTATTATAATATTCGTGTTTATTTTGATATATCAGAACGATTATCATTATTTTCAACGGCACGGCGTTTTTACTTATGCGACACCTCGATCTCAAGTTCGCGTGAAATTTTCCCCTCCTCTTCGAGCTCGTCGCCGCGGCACTGCCTAAACTCACGCTGCAGATAGTACAGCTCCTCCTCAAGGCGGATGATGCGCGCCAGCAGCTCCTCGGGCGCAAGGGCCGCCGACGCGCTGCTCACGGGCTTGCCGTCCACCTTCACGATCCGCGCCCTCATCCCGGTGACGGTGGCGTTTTCCGGAACGTTTTTCAACACGGCGCTGTTCGCGCCGATACGCGAGTTGGCGCCGACGGTGATCGGGCCCAATATCTTCGCGCCGCTGCCGACAAAGACGTTGTCCCCGAGGGTCGGGTGACGTTTGTGGCTCTTCTCATTTCCCGTGCCTCCCAGGGTGACGCCCTGGTAGAGTGTGACATTTTTGCCGACGACCGCCGTTTCGCCGATGACGACGCCCGCCCCGTGGTCGATAAAGAAGCCTTCCCCGATCTGCGCCGCGGGATGGATCTCGATCCCCGTCCACCAGCGCACGAAGAGCGAGATGAAACGCGGCAGCACGGGGATGTGCCAGCGCGTGTGAAGAAAATGAATGCCGCGGTGCGCGGTGATCGCGAGAAAGCCCGGCGTACATAAGACGACCTCGAGAAAGCCGCGGAAGCCGTCGGGAATTGCCGGGTCGTTCCGCTTCGCCGCCAGATAGTCGCTTTTGATATATCTCCATATCCCCATAAAAATCCCTCCTGCGTATATAGTAAAAGGGGCCTGTCTCTCGACAGGCCCATCAATATAACGATGTCGACAACGTAAAAAACTATCCGCCTGCGGCTCTATAAGTACAGCCCGATCGGCTGTACGGTTTTTAAATGAGAAGCCGTACAACAACATGACTTATTGGCGAAAATCAACGCGGTCATCTTTTCCATGGCTTACATTCTATAGGCTTTAGGGACGATTGGCAAGCCTCGCTTTTTATCGTCCGACAACTTAAAATACTTTTGAAAGAGAACGAAAAAAGAGGGGAGGCCCTTCAGGGATGAAAAAGATCAATCGTGCCGGCGTCGAAGCGCTGGCGGCGGACCGGATCGGGGAGGCGGCGGGATTGGCGGCCCTCTGCATGGCCGACAATTCCTACTATACTGACCTTTACCGGGGGCTGCCGCGACGCGAGAGGCTCTCCCTGATGCGCGAACGCATCAAAAATACCCTCGTCTACTGCGCGGCAAACGACGGGCTTTTCGGCGTGACCGGCGGCCGGGGGCTCGCCGCTTATGAGTATCTGGTCGATTACCGCAAATTAAAGGAGGAGAGGCCCGCGCTCTTTTGCACGATCTTCAGCTATGGCGACGCCGCCGGCGAGGCGCCGCACCTGCGCGAGATCGAGCGCCGCCTCGCGGAGCTTCTCGCCGCCGGGAGGCGGATAACCTACATCCTCGGATGCGGCGTCGCCCCGTGGGCCAGAAAGAGCATCTCCACGCTGGCGGCGATGGCGCACTTCAACAAAAGGCTGCTCTTGAGCGAAGAGGTGATCGCCGCCGATTTTTCAAACCGCGCGCTGCTTTCCCTCTGCGCCAGGCACGGGTCCTTTGAGATAACCGCGTTAGGCCGGGACTACTGGTTTTTCCTCAGAAGATAACGGGCCCGCGGGGAGCCCGTTATCTTTTTTATCGACCGCTCTATTTTCCGCGCGGCGAACGGTGCTTACGCCGCCGCCGTGACCGAGGTATTTTTCTTTCCCAACCTTACTAGGATTATCCAGGTTACGGCAACACCGGCCGCGCCGATCGTCGTGATAAGCTGACTCGGCGAAAGCCCCATAATGGCGAAGACGACGAAGACCAGCCGCTCCCAAAGCTTGAGGTCGCGGTTCAGGTAGCCCATCATCGCAAAGCCGAAGCCGAAGCAGGCCGCCACGCAGGCGAGGATGCCGTAGGCGTTCTGCAGCAAAGACCCCTGCAAAAGTATGCCCGGGTCGTAGCAGAAGGCGAAGGGCGTGACGAATGAGAGGAAGCCGAGCTTGCAGGCGGTAAAGCCCGTCTTGTTCGGCTCGGAACCCGCGATCGAGGCCGCCGCATAGGCCGCGAGGGCGACCGGCGGCGTGATGTTCGAGATTATCGCGTAGTAAAAGACGAACATGTGGGCGGAGAGCGCCGAAAAGCCAAGCTTCGTGAGGATGGGGACGCCGAGGGCCGAAGCGAGGATGTAAGCGCCCGTCGTCGGCATCCCCATCCCCAAGATCAAGGAGACGATCATGACGAGGAAGAGCGCGAGTAAAGGGACACCGCTCGTAAAGGCCAGCACAAGGCCGACGAGCTTGACGCCGACGCCGGTCAGCGATACGGAGGCAAGTACGATGCCCGCCGTCGCGCAGGCGACGCAGACGAGCGTGATGTTCTTCACCCCGCCGTAGATGGCGTCGACGATGGCCTTCGGCCCCATGCGCTTATCCGGCTGCGGCAGTGATACGAGCCAGGATAGGACGACGCCGATCGCCGCGGCGCGCATCGGCGTCATGCCGACGAAGAGAAAATATACGAGCCCGATGATCGGCAGGAAGAGGTAGGCTTTTTTCAGCACCTGCTTCTTGTCGGGAAGATCCTCGGGCGAAAGCCCCTTGAGGCCGCGCTTCATCGCTTCGAGGCGTATCATGAGGAAGACCGCCGCGTAGTAGAGGATCGCCGGCGTGATCGCCGCGATGATGATATCGACAAAGGGAACGCCTAAAAAAGAGGCCATAAGAAAAGCGCCCGCG
>CAKSWL010000082.1 GCA_934511335.1 uncultured Cloacibacillus sp.
GACGGGATTTCCCATCGTGGTAAAAACCGCCGTCGAGACGCAGATGAAACCCATTATCCAGTAGCGGTTGTAAGCTTCTACCTGCTTGAAGAGGGTGCGCAGGAAGGATATCGAGGTGTACGACGCGCCGACCACCGACGTTACCGCCGCGCACCAGAGGATTACGCCGAATATGCGGTAGCCAAGCTGTCCAGCGCCGATGAGGAACGCGGACGCGGGCGGATTTTTAGGATCTAACACCGCGCCGGAAGCGACCACGCCCAGGATGGCCAGGAAGAGCAGGTAGCGCATGACGCCCGTAATCCCGATCGCGGTGACGGAGCCGTGCGTGATCTTATGAATATTGTCTACGCCCGTTATATTCGCGTCGATGATGCGGTGCGCGCCGGCGAAGGTGATGTAGCCGCCGACCGTGCCGCCGACCAGCGTGAGGATCGTCAGCCAGTCTATCGTCGAGGGAAGGACCGTCTCTTTAAGCGCAAGGCCGACGGGCGGGGCAGTTTTGATGACCATGAAGGCGACCATCGCCAGCATGATCACGCCCAGTACTTTCGTAAACATGTCCATCGCCTTGCCGGCCTCTTTATTGATGAAGAGGCCGATTGCGACGAGCGCGCTGACGACCGCGCCCGGCACGAAGGGAACGCCGCAAATCACGTTGAGCCCCAGCGCCGCGCCGCCGACGTTGCCGATGTTAAACACCAGCCCGCCGATCGCCACCAGTATCGCGAGGAAGTATCCGAGTCCGGGGAAGACCTCGTTCGCCACATCCTGCGCGCGTTTTCCAGAGACGCCCAGGATGCGCCAGATGTTCATCTGCACAACGACGTCGATAAGGACGGACACGACGATCGCGAAGGCAAAGGCCGCCTTCAGCTTGTCTGTGAAGACCGCCGTCTGGGTAAGAAACCCCGGCCCGATCGCGGACGTCGCCATCAAAAAGGCCGCTCCTATCAGTACGCTTGCTACAGATTCCTTTTTTTCCGCCATTTTCATTACCTCCCGTAAGATTTGATAAAAGACTTCACTTATATACATACAAAAAAGTTGCTATGATTTCACGCGCTTAACGGCTTGAACGCAGGCTGATTTTTCCGCGCGGCATTCCGCGCCGTGCATTTTCCGCACATGTCAATTTCCGCACACCGCGCAAATAGATTTTCCGGTCTGTTTGCCTCGTGATGCAAAATCGTAGCTTTTCCCCAAATGTTCTCTCTGCTGATACAGTCAGAATTGTAGTATCCGCTTCTAAAAATATCTTTGGATACGTTTCAGCGGCATAGGAGGCAATCGTTTTTGAAACGGATGGCCTCCATGCTGCCAGCGCTCCAATCTCAAGGCGAATGACCTGTAGGGCATCGCTGTATTCAAAAACCTTGGGGTATTGAAAGCATATGGCCTGCGGGTCTTCCGGAAGAATATAAAAATGTGCCTCTTTCCCCAGAATCCTGCTCATCTCTTCTCTCAAAACCGGAAGCAGTTCGTCGGAGAGAAAAGCCTCCGCCCGGCTATCGGCTTCTTTATTGAAGGCTACCTGTTTGGCGTTGGGACGCTGCTTCCAAAGCTCATTCATGCCATAGCCCAAGACGCGCCAATCCAATACCAGGTCGATATCTTCCGAAAAACGTTTGATCAATCCATAACATTTTGACAGGCTGGTCCCGCCTTTGAACGTAAATGCTTCTTTCCATGGACAGTTATGAAGGAGATAATCCAAGGTAAGGCAAATCCAAAAATCCTCTTCAGCAATCGCCTCATGAAGACCAGTTCTCTGAGCGGTATTTCTAAAGAAGCATCCGAAGCTGTTCCTCCGGCTGCTTCATCAATCGTACACAAATCTTACTCCCCGCTTGATTCGCACATTCTCTTAATCATGCCATATGCCCAAACGGGTGCTTGCCTCGCTTCTTTCAGCATGCAAGCTTTTTCCTCGTCCGGCAGACGGCGTTTTATGATGCCAAGATGTGCTTCTGCGACATTTTCCTCTCCAATCGCTTTTAGTGCCTGAATGATAGCGGCAGTCTGGCGTGAGATTCCAGAAACCTCGCGACTGCTTCTGTGCTTAAACTCCATGATGATGGTTCCGATCTGAAATTCATGATAGGGACCGCTGCTGATATAACTCTATTTAGCAGGGAGCTGTGTGGACAATCCAAGCTGATTCATAGCCGTATCTCCGCACGGCGCAATCGTCCAGCTGAATTTTCTGGCTAGTGTCTCTGCGACCTTGTTTGGCGATGGCGCTTCAACAAAGGGCGCGGTTTTCATCCACAGCCGGGGAACCGGCGCGACGGAGCGGGCGGATACGGCGGTCTCTGCGCCGCGGACGCGGCGTGGCTTGGCGGCGGCGAAGTCGTCTTTTCCGCGCACTCGCCCGCGGAGAAAAAGTCGCGCGTGAAATCGGCGAACCTCTACGACGTTTACCGTCTGGCGCTGGACGGCGGCAAGCCGCGCAAGACAATCACAGACGGGCAGAATGTCAGCGCCGCGCGATAAAACTTTCTTTTCCCTCTTGTCCGGGGCGAGGCAGTTTTTTGTTTCACGCGTGGCTACGGATCGCCTCGCCTCGCGCCGATCTTCGCGCTGTGCCAGGCGACCGTGCGCGTCGGCAGCCCGAGCCGTTCGCCGATCTCACGGTTTGTCAGCCCCTTAGCGCGCAGCGGTGCGATCTCGGCGCGCAGCGAGGCGACGCTCATCTCTTTTTCCGCCGCCGCGGCCCGGGAGAAGAATATCCGCATCGGGTAGCTCCTGCCATTTATGAGGCAGCCGGTGTTCTGCATCGCCCGGTATAACGTCGAGGTGTGCAGCGAGAGCGCCGCGGCGACCTCTCTGTATGTCAGCGGTTTCGGCGGCAGCGAGGGCCTCATGATCTTCTCGCGCTGCGCGGAGGCGATATGGGAGGCGGCGCGCAGCAGCGTGCGGTAGCGCATTCCCAGTTTTTTCAGCGTGTCCTTCGCCGCACGCCATTCTCCCCGCAGCCATTTTTCCCGCAGCAGCTCGTGCGAGAAATTTTCAAACTCCGCAAAACAGTTGTCCACACGCGGCATGTTTTCCACGATCAGCCGCGGCCTTATCCCGCCGTCCTCCAGAACGAATTCTATATCGGGCGTCGTGAAGGAGAGCGGCGAAAAATTTTTTCCCGGAGCGGGGTCTAGGCTGCGAAGCAGCCGCAGCGCGGATTCTATTTCGCCCGCGCCAAGCCCGCGTGCTCTTCCCCATTCTTCCGCAAGGCCGCCGATCAGAGCTTCGCTCCCCTCCGAAAGCAGCCGCCAGGCGGCTGTCCCCTCGTGACCGCCGCGTTTCAGCTGTATCAGCAGCGATTCTCCCAGGCCGGCCGCGAAGAGGCCCGCCGGCTCGACGTATTCCTGTAAGTTTTTTATGAACCGCGCCGCCTCTTCGACGCCGATGGCCGCGGAAGAGGCGGCCTCTTCCGGCGTACTGTTCAGAAAACCGCGCCCGTCGAGCAGAGAGCTCCAGAAGGCCGGCTCGGCGGCGGTCCCCCGAAAAGCGGCAAAGCCGGGGCAGCCGCAGATCTGCGGGTAAAGGGCGGCGTCCAGCGACGGCTTCGCGGCGATATTTTCGTAGAAATCTTCGTCGTCTTCGATTCTCGCAAGGGAACCGGAGGGCGGCGAAAACCTGATCAGAGCGTTGTCCCCGGCCAGCGCGCGGCAGAGCTCGGCAAGCTCCGCGGCGGGCGCGAGCAGAAGGTTCGCGCCGATAAAGGCCTTCGGCGAGAGCCGGTGACTCCCGCGAATGCCCTGCAGCAGCTTTAGGTCATTCAAGACCATGCCGCTGCATCCTCCGTATCAGGGAAAAACGTGAGATGCCAAGCTCGGCGGCGGCCTGCGTGCGGTTGCCGCCGCATTTGGCGAGGGCGGCGGTGATGAGCTCCCGCTCCACGCGGTCAAGGGTGTCGTTGAGCGACACGCCGGGCTCGGCGGCGCGGCTTCCGACCCCGGGGCTCGCCGGGTGGGCGTCGAGCATCTCCATCGGCAGGTCGGCAAGCCGCACAAGCGGGTCGGACTGGCTGCGCAGGATCAACACTCTTTCGATCATGTTCCGCAGCTCGCGGACATTCCCCGGCCACGGATAACTCATAAAGACCTCCCGCACCTCTTCCGTCAGTTCGGGAGCCGGCTTGTTCATTCGCTTCGAAAAGTCCCCGAGGAAATAGGAGGCGAGCTCCAGAACGTCCTTGCCGCGCTCGCGCAGCGGCGGCAGCTTTATAGGTATCACAGAGATGCGGAAAAAGAGGTCCTTGCGAAAACTTTCGTCTTTAACCTTCTTCTCGAGGTCTAAACAGGTGGCGCAGATCAGCTTGAGACTTATCTTCTTTTCCTTCGTGCTGCCCAACGGCCTGATCGTGCGCTGATCGATGAAACGAAATAACTTTGTCTGCAAAGCGGCAGGCAGGTCGCCGATCTCATCGAGAAATAAAGTGCCCTTATCGGCGACCTCTATCAGCCCCGGCTTGTTGGCGTCCGCTCCCGTATACGCGCCTTTGGCGTAGCCGAAAAGCTCCGCCTCCAGCAGCGCCTCGGGTATCGCCGAGCAGTTGACGGCGACGAACTCTCCCTTGCACCGGGAGGCACGGTGGATCATCCGCGCCGCCACCTCTTTGCCCGTACCGCTTTCGCCCGTCAGCAGCACCGTTATATCCTGATAGGGCGCCAGCTTAAGCAACGTTTCACCGACCTTTTCCATCGCAGGCGAGGAGCCGAGCAGCAGATTCGTCTCGTCCGCCATCATCACCTCGGCCTGGTTTTGCAGCTGAATCGACTCAAAGGCACGCGTCACCATATTCATCGCCGCGTCAAGCGGAAAGGGCTTGTCCAGATAATTATAGGCGCCTTGTCTGATCGCCTTAACGACGAGGCTGGAATCGCCGAAGGCCGTCATCATCACTACGCGGCAGCGCGGCGCCAGCTTGAGGATGATCGGCAGCATATCGAGGCCGTTGCCGTCGGACAGGCACTGGTCAAGGAAGACCAGCGAGGGAATTTCAGCGTTGAGCGACTCTTGCAGCTCATGTATCGAAGAGATGCACTTCGCTCTGTAGCCCTTCTTCTCGAAGGCCTTTTTCAGTCCATTGGCCAAGTTTACCTCGTCGTCAACTATCCAGATGCTCATCGTCTCTTCCTCCATGCTGTAATTTCAGATAAATCTTAAACGTCGCGCCTTCGGGCGAGTTCTCAAGGGAAAGGAAACCGCCGAGCCCCTCCACTATCCGCTGCACTATGCAGAGGCCGAGCCCGGTCCCCTCCTTTTTGGTGGTAAAAAAGGGGTCGAATATCCGGTGTTCGATATCGGGAGAGATACCCGGCCCCGTATCGGAGACCGCGATCACTCCCATTTTCTCTCCGCCCGGCGGCGCGAAGGCGCAGCCGACGGCGACGGTCAGCATCATCTCGCGCCCATCCTTCAGCGGAGACATGGACTGCACCGCGTTGAGGGCGAGATTCATGACCAGCTGGCGCAGCAGCTCGCTGTCCGCCATCACCGTAACGTCCTGCGCGGCGCTGTGCAGCACCAGCCGCACACCGTACTTCTGCGCCTGCGAGCCGAGCATCGCCCCGCTCCACGGCAGAAGATCGTCTAGCTTCACGGGAGTTATCACGGTGGGACGCGGCCGCACAAACGAAAGAAGCTGCATCACGATATTATTGAGCCGATCCATCTCGCTGCCGAGGACGGCGATCTGTTCTTTCACCTCTTCCAAATCCAGAGGCGCGGACTCGCCCGCGGCGAATTTCTCCATTTCGTCGCGCAGCAGGTCCGCCTGTATCCGCATACTCGCGAGGGGATTGCGTATCTCGTGCGCAAGCCCGGAGATCATTTCCCCCAGCGCCGCGAGGCGATCCATCCGGCTCACCTGCCGCTGGACCTCTCGCCACCGCGCGAGCTGCGAGGACATGTTGTTGAAGCTTTCAACAAGCGCATGGAACTCGTAGGGCGAAAGCGCCGTCTGCGGTATCCTGACAGATATTCCGTCGGCGACCTCCTTGCACATCCAGGTGAGACGGCGCAGCGGGCGCGTCAGCATATAAGAGAGGAAGACGGAGAGCTCGACGGCGATGATGAGCCCAAGCATCCCGACAAGGATCAGGTATCGTTCCTCCTCCACCATATCGACATAGACGGACTGCGAATCAGAAACAAAGCTATGCTCCACGCCGCCGCTCTTTATCGTCAGCTCGGGTTTTTCACCGGGGGCGCATCGCCGCCAATAGGGGCCAAGCTCCTGCGCCAACACCTCGGCGTTGTAGTTAAGGTCGTATTCCCGCATCAGCCGCTTCAGGCGTTCGGCGGCGCCGGCCGCCGCGGATAGCTTATCGCTGTAGCTCTGATGAAGCCGCGCACCCAGCATCAGCAGCACCATCGACAGCGCCAGCAGCAGGAAAATCCATTTCATCAGGGTCTCGAGGCTTACGCGGCGAAACATCCTTTTGACCTCATGAACTTTGCCGCCGCGAATACCAAATATTCCCCCGCCAGCACGAAGAGCATCGCGTACTCCGGTTCGAGGCGGAAGCCGAATACCAGCAGCAGCTGCAGCATAATTGCGATACTCAGCACGGCGAAAAGTATCTCCTTCACAATAAGCCTCGGTGTGAAGAGCGGGAAAAAATAGACGATCGCCACCAGCGTCCAGCTGATCACGCCCAGCCTTATATAGCCCGGCAGCCCCGCGTGGCTCAGCATCAGGGCGACCGAGGCGATGAGCGTTATTGCGATGCGGTTGCTGAAAAGAAATCGTTCCTCCTGAAAGGGGCGCAGCTCGCTTTCATCTTTTTTCATCGGCAGGAGGTCGTAACAGAGCGAACAGGCGGCGAGAAGAAGCTGCGAATTTGCCGTGCTGACCGCCGCCGCGATAACGCAAACAAGCAACAACATCCCGGCGGCAGGCGGAAGGAACTGCCCCAGCTTGGCGAAGGCCAGCGTCTCCTCAAAATTGCCGAGCGTCGGATATTTCAGGCGGCAGACCATGATAAAAAATGTAAGGCAGAGGTATATCCCGCCGACCACATAGGGGGACAGGGCCAGCATCTGATAGGCCTCGCGCCTGCTGCGGCAGGCGATGATCCTTATCAGATACTGTGGGTTGGTCGCCACGCCCAGCCCCCAGGCTAACATCATCGCGGAGGCGGAAAACATCTCC
This sequence comes from uncultured Cloacibacillus sp., assembly GCA_934511335.1. Classification (GTDB taxonomy): domain Bacteria; phylum Synergistota; class Synergistia; order Synergistales; family Synergistaceae; genus Cloacibacillus. The sequence continues at coordinate 7,160 of CAKSWL010000082.1, forward strand.
GCGAAAGAAAAATCCTTCAGCGACACGGCCGCGCTCTCGGCGCAAAAAACGCCGCAGGCCGCTGCGGCGCTGAAACCGTCAGGCAGAGAGAACCAGGCGGCGACGCTCACGCCGATGACGATCAGCAGCAGATTCAGCGTATCGCTGCGGACGACGGACAGATAGCCGCCAAAGGTCGTGTAAAGCACAAAAAGGTATATCAGCGACGTCGCCGCGAACCCCTGCGGGATCTCCAGCATATAGGAGACGATGATGCCGAAGGCGCGGAACTGGATGACGAGATAGACGGCGTAGAGAAATATCATCGTCAGCGCGACGAGCTTGCGCACGCGAACGTCGCCGTAGCGTTTTTCAAGCCACTCTGGCAGCGAGGCGACGCGCGCCACACGCAGGCGCTTCACCACGAAGGGGAAAAAAAGCAGGCCGAGCATCCAGCCGTTGACCGAGGCCCAGAAGGCGACATAGCCCGAACGGTAAAACCACATTCCGAAGCCGACGAGCGAAAGGGGGCTCATCCACGTCGCGCAGAAGGTGGCCAGCGTCGGACAGAGCCCGACCTTCGCGTCGCCAAGATAGAACGACCGCTTCGTCTCTTTCCACGCGAAGGACTGCCCCGTCAGCAGGATGATGGATACCGTGTAAGCCCCGAAGGCGGTCAGATAGTAAATGAGCGGGGACATTAGCGAAAGCCGCGCCTGATAAAGCGAATAACCGCGCCGGGAGCGACCACTAGCAAAAGGAATACTATCCACATAAAAGTGCTGAGTCCCATCCGCTCTTCCTCCGTCGCCCGATAATTTAAGTAACCCACAAACTAGCCGATGTTTCGGGGATGTAGTAATATAATTATTATAATATCTTTTGTGGAAATTTGGAGGCTTCTCAAAATGGCAAAACAGCAGCCTGAGGGCGTATACCTTTACATAAATGACAGCGGCGAACGCTTCATCGCGATAATCGACGCCTTTGGCATGGCGAACATGCTCCCTTGGATGCAGCCGGGGGAGACCGACAACATCATCGAAAAAAGCTGGAACCTCTCCGGCGATTTCATAAAGCTGAGGATATCGGAATGACCCAGCGTCACAGTTAAGTCTGGAAAAGTGTCATTTTAAACCACTTTTCCG
>CAKSWL010000083.1 GCA_934511335.1 uncultured Cloacibacillus sp.
GTAATAGAGGCTTCGGTCCGCGCAGGAGACCTCTTCGCCCTCCACCCTCTTTAGGGAATCGGCCGACGGCAGCAGCGGCACTGCCCCGCGGCCGCCGCCCGCAGCCGCCATCAGGCGGCGGCAGAGCGCCAAGGTTATAAAAGGGCGGGCCCCATCGTGGACAAGCACGTGTGACCCGCGGCATTTCATGAGCCCTTTGACTACGGATTCGGAGCGCGTCGCCCCGCCGCATGTCACAGTAAGCTCGATATCTTTCGTCTCTTTGCGTATCCCCCGCTCATATTCGCAGGGGACCACAAGGACGATGTCTTTTATCTCTCCCCGGCGGCGCAGTTCTTCGGCGACCGCCCACGACCACTTCCAAAGCGGCCGCCCGGCAAGCTCGCGAAACTGCTTCGGCTTTCCGCCGAGCCGCCGTCCGGAACCCCCGGCCGCTATCAAAAATGACCAGCGCGGAGCGTCCATCATCCTATGGATGTATGCGGCCGAAGACCATCCTGCCCGCCGAAGTCTGGAGCATGGAGGTCACAGTGACCTTGACGCGCTCGCCGACGTGGCGGTAACCATCTTCAACGACAAGCATCGTGCCGTCGTCGAGATAACCGATGCCCTGATGGTTTTCCTTGCCGAGTCTGATAATGTCTATCTCAACCTTCTCTCCAGGCAGCAACATCGGCTTCAGCGAGTTGGCGAGGTCGTTTACGTTGAGCACGTCAACGCCCTCGATCTGGGCCACCTGGTTTAAGTTGTAGTCGGTGGTGATGACCTTGCCGCTGAGCTGGCGCGCGAGCACGACGAGCGCCTCGTCCACCTTGTCGCGTCCTAGGTCGCGCAGGGACATCTCCGGTATTTCGATCGTCAGCCCTTTGATTTTCTGGAGCTCTGTGACTACGGAGAGCCCCCTGCGTCCGCGCGTGCGCCGCAGTGAGTCGGTCGAATCGGCGACCCCCTGCAGCTCAGAGAGGATAAAGCGCGGCAGAACGATCGTCCCCTCGAGGAAGCCCGTCTGTGCGACGTCAAGGATGCGGCCGTCGATTATCGCGCTCGTATCGAGCACCTTAGGGTACGAGAGCACCGCCTGCGGCCCGACGATATCTTCGATAACGCCGTCGGCGCCCTTTTTCTTTGAACGGGTCAGCCTGGATTTGAGATCGATGTTCGTCAGCATATTCCAGAAGTCGTCGCCGCGTTTGGCGAAGAAGCGCAGCCCCCAGTAGCCGAGGGCCACGTTGAGCAGCACCGCGATGTAGACGCCGACGCCTCCGGGGATTTTAGCAAGCGGTATCGCGATCAGGTTTGCGAGAAGCAGGCCCAGGATGAGCCCCACCATACTCACTATCAAATCCGGCACGCTGACGTTCTGTATTTTAGATTCGAAAAGCTGTCCGAATTTTATTAGTGCCCACCAGAACAACGGTGCAAAAATAAAGCCGCAAGCTGCTGACAGCAGTACAATAAAAACGCTGGTCCCTATCGGGTGGATAAGGGACATCGACGGCCACCAGTTCTCCCTGAGTATCAGCAGGGAAAACTGGTAGCCGGCGGCGCCGCAGATAAATACCATCACTGCGGTGACCAGTCTTTTCATCACTTTTGAAAGTTCTATGTCATGACGCATAATTTTTTCCTCCTCCCGGAAAGATTCCTTGAATATATCTCATTCCGCCTAATCATCATCGCTGTATTTTGAAATCAACTCATCTCCTTTCTTGATTCCATCGCCATGTGCAGCGTTACCCGGTCGGCGAAGCCGATGCTGCCTCCTACAGGAAGCCCGTAGGAGAGCCGCGATATTTTTACGGGCAGCGCCTCCAGCGCCTCCTGTATCGCGTAGGCGGTGAGATCGCCTTCCAGACGCGGGGCGGTGGCAAGGATGATCTCCTCTATTTCGCCCTCTTCAACACGCCGGCGCAGGCGTTCGATGCTCTCCTCCGGGATCTCCTCGTCGTCGAGCGGCGAGAGCCTGCCGCCGAGGACGTGGTATAGGCCGTTGAAGATCCCCGCCTGCTCCATCGCCACGCAGTCCTCCTCATTCTCCACGATGCAGAGCAACTTTCGGTCCCGCATCGGGTCGGTGCAGATCGGGCAGGGGTCGACGTCCGTTATCGCGCCGCAGACGCCGCAGCGGCGGATGTTTTCCGTCAGCGCGATGATGGAGCTGCCAAACTCTTCGATCTGCCCCGGCTCCTGCCTGAGCAGATGAAAGACCATCCTCCGGGCCGTCTTTTCGCCGACGCCCGGAAGTTTGCTCCACTGTTTTATCAGTTTATAGACCGGCCCCGGCAGCGACAAGGAGGGCCTCTACATAAGGCCGGGCAAGCCGCCCATGCCGCCGGTGACGCTGTTCATCTTGTCGTTCGAAAGTTCCTTCGACTTGGCGATCGCCTCTTTGACGGCGCCGAGCACGAGGTCCTCAAGCATCTCCACATCGTCGGGGTTGACGACGTCTTTGTTTATCGTAATGGAAAGGATGTCGCCGTGGCCGTTGACCGTCGCTTTGACGGCTCCGCCGCCCGCCGCGCCCTCGAGCACCGCCTTCTGCAGTTCTTCCTGCGCGAGCGCCATCTGCGCCTGCATCCTTTGAGCCTGTTTGATTATCTTGTCCATCTTCATCAAAAAATCAATCCTTTCGATTTCTATTATAAAATACCATATTTTATCGATAACTTCACGGATAAATTACTTATCGACCTTTATGTCGTCATTTTTGTAACCGTCAAGGCGCAGGTACGTCAGCACGAGATACCAGACGAAGAGCGGCAGCTTCGTAAGCCTGCGCCAGCGCCACGGCTCCTGTATCACCCGGTAGAGCCACTCCATGCCGACCCTCTGCCACGCCTTCGGCGCGCGCGTCAGCCGCCCCGAGATCACGTCCATGCTGCCGCCGATTCCCATGCCGACGACCGCCCCCGTCCTGCCGAGGTATTCCTCAAGCCAGTATTCCTGCTTCGGAACGCCTAAGCCGACAAAGAGGATGTCGGTCTTCGCGCCGCGTATCGCGGCACAGATATCATCCGTCTTTTCCGGTTTGAAGAAACCGTCGCAGGTGCCGGCCACCTCAAGGCCGGGGAATTTCTCCGCAAGCCTCTCCGCCGCGGCCTCCGCCACTCCGGGAACGCCGCCGAGCATCCATACGCGCCAGCCCTCGTAAGCGGCGCGGCGGCAAAGATGTTCGGTGAATTCTACACCAGGTATGCGTTCCTGTATAGGGGTCCCGATCAGTTTAAGCGCGCCGATGAGGCCCGCGCCGTCGGGCAGCACCAGGCCGGCATCGCGCACGACGCGCCGGTAGCGCTCGTCGGTGCGGCTGCGGAGCGCTGCGAGGGCGTCGGGGGTCACGATCATATGCGGCGACCGTTCCGTCTTTATCCAGTGCTGCACCTTCGTAAGAGCGTAGTTCAGCGAAATGTTGTCGACCGCGACGCCCCACAGGCGCGGATTCCGGCATTCGCCGTTCATCTTCGTCCGCTTATACTTGAATGTGTATACCACCCAGATCACTCCAAATACTCCGCCGACGGCGGCCATAAGATAGAGGAAGTCCGGCATCCCAAGCTGGATCGCGGAGACGAGGCAGCCCAGGATGGCGCAGACCGTAACGACGAGATATATCGCGACCGGATGGGTATGGCCGCGCGTGATGAGCTTGCGGTATAGGATGAGGTTGCCCGTCGGCCTCGGCGAGAAGGCGGCGCTGATGACCCCCATGGAGGTCTCGGTGATCGGCAGCGCGAAGAAGCCCAGCGGCAGCAGCGCGAGGGTATAGAACGTTATCCCTTTGCTGACGCCGAGGATGGAGAGCCCCGCGAAAAGCGTGCCCCAAAGGCCCGTAAGCGGCTCTGTGAGGCGGCGGTAGGCGTAGATGTGGCGGCTCCAGAAGACGAGCAGCAGCACCAGGCCGATCATGCATATCTGCGAGGCGTCGTGAAGGCTCTGCGACGACGAAAGGATGACGACGGAGATCATCGTCCAGCTCACGGTCAGCAGCAGTCCACAGAGCCCGGGGATCTCGTCGACCTCCTGAAAGAAGATGGGGAAGATGCCCACCCAGAGCGTGCTGATGGCGACCGAGGCAAGATAGGAGAGGTAATAGTATTCGCCGTTGGTAAATTCAATAAAGGCGATGCGCGGCCCGAAGAGGGAAAAGACGAGGCCGACCAGAAAGTAGAGTAAACGCAGGTTCTTGCCCTTCGTCGCCCGCTGACAGAAGCCGATGCAGGCCGAAGCGACGCCGGCGGCGACGGTGATGCGCAGCGGGCCGTCCGGCATCCAGATGCCGCAGAGGGCCCACGCCCCCACGAGCGTGATATCCTTTAAATAGTAATACTGGTCGCTTTCGAGGTACTTTTTAAAAAACTTTTGTATCGAAATACAAATCAGAGCGACCAGCGCGACCATGATCACGGTTGTTCCATATGAGCTGCTAAACATCTAAGGCCCTGCTTTCGTCGAATAAAAATAAAGCCGTTATTTTATATATCGTATCATAAAACAGGGAAGCCGCAAGGTAGTTTTTCCAACGCGGCTCCCTTGTTTTGATTTATTTTGTCTTCAGGCTACGCGGAGATTTTTTCAAGGCCTCCGACATAGGGGCGCAGCGCCTCGGGGACTGTAAGCGACCCGTCGGCGTTCTGGAAGTTTTCCATGAGCGCGATGAGCGTGCGGCCGATCGCGAGGCCGGAACCGTTCAGCGTATGGATGAAACGCGCCTTGCCGCCGTCGGCGGGTTTGTACTTTATGCCCATCCGGCGCGCCTGGAAGTCCTCGCAGTTGCTGCAGGAGCTGATTTCTCGATAGTTGTGCTGCGAGGGGAGCCAGACCTCGAGGTCGTAGGTCTTGGCGGCGCCGAAGCCCATGTCGCCGGTACAGAGGACGATCACGCGGTAGGGTATGCCGAGCAGCTGGAGGACCTTCTCCGCGCAGCCCGTCATGTGTTCAAGCTCGTCATAGCTTTTTTCGGGAACGGCAAGCTTGACCATCTCGACCTTGTCAAACTGGTGCTGGCGCAGCATGCCGCGCATGTCGCGTCCATAGCTGCCCGCCTCGCGGCGGAAGCAGGGCGTGAAGGCGCAGAAGTATTTCGGCAGGTCGGCCTCCTTTAGGGTCTCGCCCGAATGGAGGTTCGTAAGCGGCACCTCGGCGGTGGGGATGAGCCAGAGGTCGTCGTTGACGCAGCGGTACAGGTCTTCGGCAAACTTCGGCAGCTGCCCCGTGCCCGTCATCGTCTTCGAGTTGACGAGCGCGGGCGGCGCGACTTCCGTGAAGCCGTGCTGCGTCGTGTGCAGGTCGAGCATAAAGTTCATCAGGCCGCGTTCCAGACGCGCGCCCGCGCCCTTGAGCACTGTGAAGCGGCTTTCGGCTAGCTTCACGCCGCGGTCAAAGTCCATGATGCCGAGCGCCTCGCCCAGCTCCCAGTGCGGCTTCGGCTCAAAATCAAATTCGCGCGGAACGCCCCAGCGGCGTATCTCTATATTGTCGTTCTCGTCCTTGCCCTGAGGCACGCTTTCGTGCGGGCGGTTCGGAATGCGCAGCGCCAGATCGTCGAGCTCGCTCTGGATCTCGTCCGCCCGGTCGTCGAGGCCTTTGATCTCTTCGCCGAGCTCGCGGATCTCACTTTGCAGAGCTTCCGTATCCTCGCCGGCCTTTTTCTTTATCCCCACTTCTTTGGAGCCGACGTTGCGGCGCTCTTTCAGCCTCTCCACCTCGAGCAGCACCCGGCGGCGCTCCTCGTCGAGCTCCCGGTAGCGGTCGAGGGGAAAGGCGTTGCTGCGCGAGGCGAGCATTTCCGCAAGTTCGTCATAGTGTTCGCGGACCCATTTTGTATCAAGCATTAATCCCGCGCCTCCCCGGTCTTTCTGATTTCTCTCATCAGCTTCGCCGTCTCCAGCGCGGCGAGCGCCGCTTCGGCGCCCTTGTTCCCCGCTTTGCTGCCGGAGCGCATGAGCGCCTGTTCAAGATTTTCGCAGGTGAGGATGCCGAAGGCCACCGGCACACGGTATTCGAGCCCGACGTGCGCCAGCCCCTTGGCCGCTTCGCCCGCGACATATTCGTGGTGCGTAGTGTCGCCGCGAATGACTGCGCCGAGCGTGATGATCGCGTCGTATTTGCCAAGAAGCGCGATCTCTTTCGCCACCACCGGCTGCTCCCAGGCGCCTGGCGTCCAATAGAGGTCTATATCCTGATAGCTTACTCCGTGACGCGCGAGGGCGTCCTTGGCTCCCTCGATGAGCTTCGAGGTGATCAGTTCGTTAAAGCGCGAGCCGATGATTGCAAACCGCAGCCCGCTCCCTATCATGTCTCCCTGAATGGTACGCATTTAAAAATTCCTCCCGTAAAAATATTTTTTAAAAACGTCCGCATCCCCCGCCGGCGGCGAGTGACTTTTTTACTCTCGGCTTATTTGCGGCGGCCGCATTCCTGGCAGCCGTGCTCCCCTGCATTGTTGAGCATGTGCCCCATCTTGCAGATCTTGGTGTTCATGTAGCGTTCGTTATAGGGGTTCGGAGCGATCTCTATCGGCACGCGTTCCGTTATCTCAAGCCCGTAGCCGGCGAGCCCCGTAATTTTGACGGGATTGTTCGTCATCAGGCGCAGCTTTTTGAGACCGAGGTCGGCCAATATCTGCGCGCCCACGCCGTAGTCGCGCTGATCGGGAGCAAAGCCAAGGGCGACGTTCGCTTCGACGGTGTCAAGCCCCTTGTCCTGCAGGTCGTATGCCTTGAGCTTCGCAAGCAGGCCGATGCCGCGCCCCTCCTGGCGCAGATAGAGCAGCACGCCGCGCCCCTCTTTTTCGATCATCGTCATCGCCGTGTGCAGCTGCGGACCGCAGTCGCAGCGCAGAGAGCCGAGCAGGTCGCCCGTGAAGCATTCGGAGTGGACCCGCGCCAGCACCGGTTCGCCGCCGGATAGGTCTCCCTTGACGAGCGCGAGGTGTACGGCGCCGGGGTTATCCCCGTAGGGGCTGGTATATACGTGGCAGGTAAAGTCTCCCCACTGCGTAGGCATGTGGACTATGACCTCTTTCTTGACGAACTTCTCCCTGATGACGCGGTAGCGGATGAGCTCCTCCACGGAGACTATCTTCAGCCCCTCTTTTTTCGCGAAATCCAAAAGCTGCGGCAGCCGCGCCATGCTGCCGTCGCCGTTCATTATTTCGCAGATGACTCCCGCGGGATGAAGACCGGCGAGGCGCGTGAGGTCCACCGCCGCCTCCGTGTGTCCGGCGCGCTGCAGGACACCGCCGGGGCGCGCGATGAGCGGGAATATATGGCCGGGACGGCGAAAATCCCCCGCCAGCGATTCGGGCTGCGCGAGCGCGCGCGCCGTGAAGGCGCGCTCCTCCGCCGAGACCCCCGTCGTCGTGCCCCGCAGATGGTCGACGGAGACGGTGAAGGCCGTCCCATGCGCGTCCGTGTTGTGCTCGACCATCGGCGCAAGTTCCAGCCGCTGCGCCTGCTGGCACGAAAGCGGCACGCAGACGATCCCGCGCGCCTTGGTAATCATATAGTTCAAGTCTTCGGTACGGCAGTGGTCCGCCGCCATCACGAGATCCCCCTCGTTTTCGCGGTTTTCGTCGTCGACTACGACGACCATCTTTCCCGCCTGGATGTCGGCAATCGCCTCTTCTATGGTATTGAGCATTTTTTCCCCTCCATCGTCAGTGACAGAACTGTCAGTTCCAGCCATACTCGGTAAGTTTATCCCAAGTGAGCGAATATTTCACCTTTTCGCCGCCGTTTTTTTCGCTGAATGCGGCCTCTAGAAATTTTTTTATGTATTTGCCGATCATATCGGTCTCAATATTGACGGCGTCGCCGGCTTTCAGCTCTCTGAGCGTCGTCTCCGCGAGGGTGGTGGGGATCACGCCGACGGAAAAGAAATCCCTTTCGGCGTCGATCACCGTGAGGCTCACCCCGTCCACCGTCACCGAGCCCTTGGCCACGATGCCCGCGAGTATCTCCTCCGGCGCGGTGAAGTAGATCTTTTTCGTCTTATCCAGCGATTCTATCCGCAAGACGTCCGCCATGCCGTCCACGTGACCCGCGACCAGATGTCCGTCGAGGCGCGAGTCAAGGCGCATGGCGCGCTCGAGGTTGACGGACGAGCCGATTCTCAGGCGGCCCAGCTTCGTGCGTGCCTGCGTTTCGGGCATCATCTGCACCCTGAACGAGTTGGCGTCGAAAAAAGTCACGGTGTTGCAGGCCCCCGAGAGGGCCACGGAATCGCCGAGCCTCAGCTCGGAGGCGATCGCGGGCGCCTGGATCGTCAGCTCTACCAC
>CAKSWL010000084.1 GCA_934511335.1 uncultured Cloacibacillus sp.
ATCACGGGACGCGGCGACCTCAAGATCCGCGGCGGCGGCGAGATGGGACGCGGCTCCACGATCAAGGCGGGCGGCGCGCTCTACCTCCACAGCGGCGAGATAACGAGCTTCGACGCCATCGAGACGGCAAAGAAATTTACGGGCGGCAAGCCGCTGCGTTTCGAGACGGTGCAGGCGACCTTCACCTACGACGGCGGCGACCTCAACATCCTCCCTGGGAGTCAGGCAACGGCGCCAAAGAACGACCCGCTCTACCGCTACGTAATGCTCGACGGCTACGTCAGTCGCGAGGACGAGATAAGACTTTTTGCGATGGGCAAGGTGAATATCCGCGCGCTGAACTCGCTGATCGGCGCCTTCCAGGGGCTCGTCGCGGTCGGCGCCGACCTCACGGCTGGGCAGCTCGACAAGGGCGAGGTGCTCCAAAATGTGCTTGGCGGCGTCCTCTCGGGCTTTGCGAAAAATGAATTCCGCTTTGTGACGATGAATATCGGCGGCACGGTGAAGGACCCCAGCTTTTATAATGTCAGAGTTCAGGAGGCGGTGAGCCAGAGCTCCGCGAAAGACTCAATACCGACCAGCAACAGCGACCCTGATGAAAAGAGCCTCACACAGGAGGGCAACACGACCTTCCGCTTTAAATTTGAAATACCGGTCGGCCCCGGCAACGGCGGCTCCGGCGGCGACGCGAAGGGACAGGTCTTCGAGCAGACGCTCGAAAATCTGCTCAAAAACGTCGACTTCGGTATGTAGCGATGGGAGATATCACGCTCATCCTCGGCGGCGCACGGAGCGGCAAGAGCACCTTTGCCGAAGAACTCGCGCGGGAGCGGAAGGAACATGTCACCTACCTAGCCACTGCGGATTGCAGGGACGGCGAGATGAAAAAACGCATCGAGATACACAAAAGCCGCCGCCCCGCCGAATGGGGCACCTGGGAGGGAGAGCCGCGGGAGCTGCCGCGCGCCGTCGCCTCGGCCTCCGGCCTGCTGCTGCTTGACTGCCTGACGATGTGGCTGACGCGCCTCTTTCTATCTTATCCCGAGTCGGAGGGCACAGACGAGACGGCCTGGTTTGCGAGAGAGAGAGAGATCGCCTCGCTCACCCGGGAACTCTGCGAGAGCGTAAACGGCGGCACATCGCTTATAATAGTGAGCAATGAAGTCGGCTTCGGTCTCGTGCCCCCCTACCTGATGGGGCGCCGCTTCCGCGACCTGCAGGGGAGGATGAACCAGCTTTGCGCCGGATACGCGGACAACGTCGCGCTGGTAGTCGCAGGCTGCCCGCTGTGGATCAAAGGAAAAGCCGGCCGGCCTTAAAATTTTACTACGCCGGCAGGAGCGCGCCGGTTATAATCACACGGACGCGCCGCGCGCGGCGGCAAAAACGGAATTATGATGGATGGTGGCCCTCATGGACGATTATCGCAAAAAGTTAAGAGAATATTCGGAGAAGCTCGACGCGGAGCTTCATGACAAAGGCTTCAAGAGAGACTTCGCGGCGCGCTTCGTCGTCATTTGGACGCTGCTTTCGCGCATCCCGCTGCCCAAAAAGTGGTGGCCGCAGGCGGTTCCCGCCGGAAACCGGTCGCTCGCCTTAGCGCCGCTTGCCGGCGGCCTGCTGGGACTCTTCACCGGGCTCGCCGTCTCCGCGGCCTCGGCGTTAGGCCTTGAGGCGCTGGCAAGCGCCTGGGTCGGCGCGGCCTTTTACTTCCTTATCGGCTGGGCCATCCACCTCGACGGCTGGGGCGACCTCTGGGATGGCATAGGCTCCGGCCGGACCGGCGACGGCCTGAAAGAGGTGATGAAGGACAGCCGCCTGGGCTCCTTCGGCGGCGCGTCGCTGATAATCGCCTTCGGCCTCTGGACCTCGCTGCTCGCCTCCGTGGCCCCGGAGATGCGGCTTTCCGCCTGCGTCACCGCGGCGGCGGCGGCGCGTTTCGCGGAGGACACGGCGGCCTTTTTCGGAGAATACCCCTGGGAATATGGCATGGGCAAAGGATGGGTCGACACCTTCACCTCCTACGACCTCTTTATCTCGGCGCTCTGCCTCATCGTTTTTCTGCCCGTCTCAATCCTGCATCTCGCCATCTGCGCCGCGCTGTCGGCTTTCATCGGCTTTGCCTTCGCCGTGCACATGAACAGACGCCTCGGCGGCGTCAACGGCGACGTGATGGGGGCGGCGGCGGTGGCGGCGGAGCTCGCCTCGCTGGCGGTGTGGGCGGCGATATGAAGACCCCGAAGCTCATCGCGCTCGATATGGACGGCACCATGCTGGACGGCGACAGCCGCCTGACCCAGCGCACGAAAGAGGCGCTGCGCGCGGCGCAGGACGGCGGCATCAGGGTCGCCGCGGCGACGGGGCGCATGTACCCCTCCGCGATGATACACATCCGCGACGTCGGCATCAAAAGCGCCTCGATTTTCTACAACGGCGCGCTGATACGCGACCCCCTCTCGGGCGAGACGATATATGAGAGGACCCTCGGCAGAGAACTCACGGGCGAAATATTGGCCTTCTTCAGGGAGCACGGCTGGTACATTCAGATATACGCCGACGACAAGCTCATCGTCAAAGACCGCGCGGACGAGCGCTGCAAATATTACGAAAAAATCGGCGGCATGGAGGCCGCAGCGCTGGGAGAAGGATTTTGGGAGTGCGGGCTAGATTCGGCAAAACTGCTCGGCATATCCTTCGACCTGCCGGAATTTGAGCGAATGTGCGAAGAGGTGCGGCGTAAGTTCGGCAGCCGGATATACCAGGCCACCTCCTGGGGAGCCTTCGTCGAGATAGTCCATCCCGCCGTCAATAAGGCCAAGGCCCTGCGGCGCGTCAGCGAATACTACGGGATAGCGCGCGAAGAGGTGATGGCGATCGGCGACGGCGTAAACGATATCGAGATGATCAGCTGGGCCGGCACGGGCGTCGCGATGGGCAACGCCAAAGAGAAGGTAAAGGCGGCGGCGGATATCGTAGCACCGCCGAACACCGAGGACGGCGCCGCCCAGATAGTTGAAGAGGCCGTAGCGTCGCTGCGAAAAGGCCGCTGATAAAAGAGACGGAGCTCGCCTTGACCATGGCGCCATTGGCTTTTACATATTTTTACTTTCTTACAGGCAGGAGACGACGATGAAAAATTTCTTTAAACTTAACAAACCAACCTTCTCTTTTGAGATATTCCCGCCTAAGGGTACGGGCGAGCTTTCCCAGATATTCGGCACTGTGGACGCCTTAGCTAGCCTTGACCCCGACCTGATCAGCGTCACCTACGGCGCGGGCGGCACGAGCCGCGAGAACACCGCGGAGATCGCCTCGCGCATCCAGCGCGACTACGCGATCCCGGCCCTCGCGCACCTGACCTGCGTAGGCAGCACGCGCGAAGACATGCGCGCGACGCTCGACACGCTGAAAGAAAAGGGCATCCAGAACATCTTGGCGATGCGCGGCGATATCAACAACGAGGGCACGAAAGACTTCAAATACGCAAGCGAACTCATCAAATTCATCAACGAAAACTACGACTTTCACGTCTTTGCCGCCTGCTACCCCGAGAAACACCTCGAGGCCTATTCGATGCAGGAAGACCTCGAACACCTCAAGGCAAAATGTGAGTGCGGCGTCAGCGTGCTCATCAGCCAGCTCTTCTTCGACAACTCATCCTTCTGCGACTTCCGTGACCGGGCAAGAAAACTCGGCATCACGACGCCCATCGAGGCCGGTATCATGCCGATAACCTCGCCGACCCAAATTCACCGAATGGTCTCCATGTGCGGCGCCTCCGTGCCCGAGGGCGTGCAGAAGATAATCCGCGCCTACGGACACAACAGCATGGCAATGCGCGAGGCCGGCATCGCCTACGCGACGAATCAGATAATCGACCTGCTCGCCGAGGGCGTCGACGGCATACACCTTTACACGATGAACCAACCCGACATCGCCAAGCGTATCTGCGAAAACATCCGCGGCGTGCTCTACTCGCTGAGGGTAAAGCGTGGCTGACGGCAAACTGCCGCCCGCCGTCCGTGCGGAAGCGCTGCGGCTGCTGGGGATATCCGGCGAGCCGGAGGCGGAGCTCGCCGCCGGACTCAAAGACTGCTACGCGGAGCTGCGGCGCCATTCTTCGCCGCGCGCCGTTTACAAAATATTCTCCATCCGAACAAGCGGCGACACGGTAGAAATCACGCCCCGACTGCGGCTTTGCGGCTCGGCGCTCGCCGGGCTCTGCAAAGAATGCGAAAGAGCGGCGCTGCTGGCGGTGACGCTGGGCGCCGGCGTGGACCGGCTTATCGCCCGCGCTCAGACAGAATCGCTCTTTCGAGCGTTCATCCTCGACGCCTGCGCCTCCGCGGAGGCCGAAAGACTCTGCGACGAGCTGGAACCCGCGATAATGAGGGCGGCGGGCGCAGACGCCTGGCTGACGATGCGCTTCAGCCCCGGCTACGGCGGCGTGAATCCCTCCGAATCAGCAAAGATAATCGAGGCGCTCGATGCGGGGAAAGCCATCGGCCTTTCACTCACCCACGCGGGAATGCTCGTCCCGATAAAATCAGTGACGGCCGTCATCGGCATCGCCGGCCGTCCTCAGAAACGGTACCGGAGCTGCGCAGCCTGCGCCGCCGGCGACTGCCCATACAGAAAGAGAGGAGCCTACTGCGGTGATAGAACTTGATAAAATTTTACTATTCGACGGCGCGATGGGGACGATGCTTCAAAAACGCGGCCTGGAGCTGGGAACGATACCAGAGACCCTCAACGTCACCGCGCCTGCGGCGATAGAGGCCATCCATCGGGAATATCTCGCGGCGGGCGCAGACGTCATCCTCGCGAACACCTTCGGCGCAAACCGCTTCAAAGCCGAAAAGGCGGGAATGCCCCTCGCCGCGATGGTGGAGGCGGGGATAAAAGCCGCAAAAAGGGCCATCGGAGGCGCCTGCGGCAAATACGCGGCGCTCGACATCGGCCCCTGCGGCCGCGTGCTCCAGCCCGCGGGCGACCTGCCCTTCGACGAAGCGGTGGAGGTCTTCGCGGAAATCATCCGCACGGGGACGGCGGCGGGAGCGGACTTCATCCTCCTTGAGACCTTCACCGACCTCTACGAACTGAAAGCGGCCGTCATCGCCGCGAAAGAAAACTCCTCCCTGCCGATATTCGCCACCATGAGCTTTGAGGCTAACGGGACGACCTTTTTCGGCACCGCCGTAGAATCCATGGTAATGACCCTTGAAGCGCTCGGCGTCTCTGCGCTCGGCGTAAACTGCTCACTGGGCCCCAAACAGCTGGCGCCGGTCGTAAAACGCATCCTCGCGGCAACACGCCTGCCCGTCCTAGTCCAGCCCAACGCCGGCCTGCCGGTGATGGAGGGAGACACAGCTCGCTACGACATCACACCCGCGGAATTCGCCGCCTGCATCAAAGAATTCGTCGGCTGCGGCGTGCGCTTCGTCGGCGGCTGCTGCGGCACGACGCCGGAATACATCAGGCTCACCAAGTCGATGATAAACGGCCTGGCCCCGGTAAAAAAAGAGGTTGCGCCGCGCTGCGGCCTCTGCTCTCCCTCAAAACAGGTCTGCTTCGACCGCGTCACCGTCATCGGCGAACGGCTCAACCCCACCGGCAAAAAAGCGCTCCAAGCGGCGCTGCGCGCGCATGACATGGACTTCGTGCTGCGGGAGGCCATCCGCGAAGAGGAACAGGGAGCCGAAGTGCTCGACGTAAACATGGGACTGCCCGACATCGACGAGCCGGCGATGCTCGCCGAAGCGGTGCGCGAGATCCAGGCCGTCACCGACCTGCCGCTGCAGCTCGACTCCGCCTCGCCGGAGGCGCTTGAGCGCGCGGCGCGCATATACAACGGCAAACCGCTGCTCAACTCCGTAAACGGGAAACGAGAATCGCTCGCCGCGGTGCTGCCGATCGCGAAAAAATATGGCTGCGCCGTGCTAGGCCTCACACTCGACGAAAATGGGATCCCCAAAGACGCGGCGGCGCGTCTGGAAATCGCGCGCCGGATCGTGACGGCGGCGGAGGCTGCGGGGCTGCGGCGCGAAGACGTCTTCATCGACTGCCTCATGATGACCGTCAGCGCCCAGCCGGACCAGGCGCGCGAAACAATCAAAGCGATCTCCCTCGTCAAAAGAGAACTCGGCGTAAAGACGGTGCTCGGCGTCAGCAACGTCTCCTTCGGCCTCCCCGCGCGCCCGCTGATCAACCGCACGATGCTCGCGATGGCGCTCGCCTCGGGTCTTGACGCGCCGATCATGAACCCCGGCGACGCGGGAATGACGGAGACCGTCGCCGCGGCGCGCCTGCTGCTTGAGCAGGACGCCGACTCGAAAGAATACATCGCAAAATACGGCGAAGCGGCGCCTGTTCCGGCCGCGCCCGCCAAAGAGGCGCCGCCGCAGATAGGCTATGCGATCGCGCGCGGCCTCAAAGACGAGGCAGCCAAAGCGGCGGCCCTGCTGCTGGCGGACCGCCCGCCGCTTGCGGTCGTAGAAAAAGAAATCATCCCCGCCCTCGACGCCGTCGGCAAAGATTACGAAAGCGGGAAAATATTCCTCCCCCAGCTCATAAAATCGGCCGAAGCGGCAAAAGCGGCCTTCGAAGTGCTGCGCGCAAAACTCGCGCGTGAGGGCGCAAAGGCGGGCAAAGGCAAAAAAATCGTCATCGCGACCGTCCACGGCGACATCCACGACATCGGCAAAAACATCGTGAAAGTGATCCTCGAAAACTACAACTTCGACGTAACCGACCTCGGCCGCGACGTCCCGCCGCAGCGTGTCGCGGAAGCGGTAAAAGAGACGGGAGCGGAGCTCGTCGGGCTATCTGCGCTGATGACGACGACCGTTGCAAGCATGAAAGAGACGATAGAGCTGCTGAGGCGGGAATGCCCCGCCGTAAAAGTGATCGTGGGCGGCGCAGTACTCACCGAAAGCCTCGCCGAATACACCGGCGCCGACCGCTACGCAAAAGATGCGATGGAGACGGTGCGGCACGCCGGTGAACTTTAAGAAAACGTTTTCTCACCTCTGAAAGACAGAAGCGCCCCGCAAGGGCGCTTCTGTCTTGGTGCATGCCGCTTATTTATTCAGCGTGAATCTCGCGAACCCCTCGAAGGAATAATCCTGCTTGCGGCCCATGTCCGGCTTCTGCTTCCGAAAAAAGCAGGCCGGGATCTCGTTCTCGCTGAGGCACTTCTGCACGCAGGGGGTGCAGCCCAGCGTACAGTTGGCGGGATTGCAGTGACATTCACGGTCCACACACGTACAAAAATTAACGTTATCCCACGCGGAAGTTATCGTCATCTTTTCCTCGCTCATCCAAATCGCTCCTCTTTTAAAATACCATCGCCGTATTCATTGGCATTATTTTCCCTCATAAGCGCCGATAAACAAATACCGCAGCGTATAAAAAAAAGTCAGGTCGCTTACGTTTGTAAGGCAAAAAAACCATTTTCATTTCGGGGAATTGAATAAAGCCGGCGATACGGTTAACATAAAGACAAGGCGGGTGACGACGATGACGGCAAACAAAAACAACCTTGACGAAACAGACTGGAAGATATTAGAAGAACTCCAGCGCGACGCGAGAAACTCATACAAAGAAATCGGCGACGCGGTCGGCATGACGCGCCCCGCCGTCCGCGAACGGATACTCCGCCTGGAAGAAAACGGCGTGATCGTCGGCTACCGCGCGGAGATCGACACCGACGCGCTGGGACGCGCGCTCCACGTGATGATCAGCTTCAAATTCGACAGCGACCAGAAGTACGACAAAAAACCCAACGACGTTCTGATTCCCTTCTTGCGCTCCGCCCCCGGCGTCATCCACTTTTGGGAAATCTACGGCGAGCTTGACTTCCTCATCGAGGCGGCCTTCTCCTCAAAAGAGCGGATGCACAAATTCCTCGACGACCTGCGCGTCTACGGCTTCGTCAGATCGCACCTGATCGCGGCATCGATCAAAGGCACGGTGCGCCCGTCCGATTAAAGCGTAATATTTTCCTCCCCGCCGCCGCTTCTATTTTTTCCGTATCATAGCTAGGCGTCTAGAAAGCGCAAAGGCGTCGCCTTTACGGCGATGCCTTTGCGCGGTTTGTTTCGCTGTTATAGCTGCCGGCGTATTACTTCTTCAGCTGCCTGACGACGTCGATGACGGTTCCGTCGCGCCATTCCACTACGCCGATTATTCTGTCGGTGGTGGCTAC
>CAKSWL010000085.1 GCA_934511335.1 uncultured Cloacibacillus sp.
CCCGCTGCTCTTTTCTGACTCGGAAGGCTTTGCGGCCGCATATGACGAGGCCTCCTTTCCCGAAGGTTACGACGAATGGCGGCGCGCGCTTCCGCCCACGGCGCGGCAGCGTCTGGCGGAGATACGCGGCCTCTGCCTCTCTTTTGAAGAGGGCGGCTCCCCGGCGGAGATACTCTCGCTCTGGTGTGATTTTCTGGAGCGGGCCAAGGCGGTCGGCGGCACGGTGCGCGCCGCCGCCGGTGAGACTGTGCTCGACGGCCGGGTGAAGGATATTTCCTACGCCCTCTTTGAACTTAAAAAGAAGATCAAGAATCTCAACGACATGTCGAAAGATATCGGCCCGGCGGCGGGAGTCAAACTACGCGGGGCCGATGCCGTGGCCTTCATAAATGATTGGAGCCGCACGGCGACGCTGCCGATAGCGTTGCCGCAGAGCCATTCGCTGACGCTCTACGCCGGGATGCCGCCGATCCTGACGGAACACCGTTTCTGGCTGATGGCGGACGTCGACTATAACAGCTGGCCGGGAATGCTGCGGGAATCCCTGCTGCTGCGCGATGATAGTAAGGCGAAGTTCAACGCCGGCGCGCGGGAGGGGGAGGAGCATCCCCACCTGCCGGAGATCCGCGAGGAGCGTGAACAGAAGGAGGCGATCTTCCGCCGCCTCCTGGCGACCGGCCGGGAGGGAGCGGTTATCGCCCGCTCGCTGACCGACGCGAGCAAGGATCCGGTGGCGGAGTCGCAGTTCGCCGCCGCCCTCTTCAAAGGCAGGGACCCACAAAGAGGCTGGCGCGAAGCGGGGACGGTCAGTTATCCGCTGGCGGAGGCGCTTCCAGACGGGAGCGGTCCGTGGTTCCCACAGGCGGAGATCCTCTGCACGCCCCTAAGCCAGGGCGTCCCTCCGATTGTACCGGAGGGACGCGCTCCCGGAGGGGAACGCCCCGTCGTGCGCATCAGCGACATCGACACGTGGCATATCTGCCCCTATCTATACTGGTGCCAGAGCCGCCTGCGGTTTGAACGGCCGCGCCGCGAGCTTTACGACCCGCGCGTCGCAGGGACGCTCTCCCATCGGATATGGGAGGAGGCTATTCAGGCTAGGGCCGCAGAGCCGGAGCTGTCTTTTCTGGGTTATGTGACGGCGAACTGGCAGCGTTTTAAAGAAGAGTGTTATCCCGCGCTCGACGAGGACCCGCGTCTTGCACGGCACGAGAGGGAGCTCAAGCGCCAGCTTTTCGGGACTGCGGCGCTGCAGGACGAGATAGAGGCGCGCATCCCCGAAGGCGCGCGCGTAAAGATAGAGACGGAACGCGCCCTTGACGGCTTCGACCTAAACGGCGTCACCTTTCGGGGCCAGGCCGACAGGATAGATCATTACGCCGGCGGCGCGGTCGTGATGGATTACAAACTCGGGAAAAGCGGAACACACAAAGAGGAGCTGCAAGTCCCCGCCTACTGCGCGATCCTGCGGGAGGGGGGGACGGAGATTTTTGGGCTTGGGTGGTTTGGACAGCGGGACTGTTCTGTCTGCGGATATTTCAACGGAGGTTATTCTGACATCTACGCGGCTAATGGAACGAAGAGCAGGCGGAGCGCGGCCGAGAGGATGGAGGCGGCGCTTTCTGTGATGGCGGAGATGGCCGAATCCGTTAAAAACGGCGTGTACCGGCCTAAATACGACGTGAAAGCGCCGCGGTGCATGTCCTGCGCCTTTTACGTGCTGTGCCGCAAGCGCGAGACCCGGAGCTATATTGCCGCCGAAGCGGAAGAGAGCGAGGTAAACGGCGATGAATGACGGCGGCGTCCCGCATTGGCATTCGCTTATCAAAGGTACGGCGGCGCAGATCGAGGCGCTGACGAGCGATAAATATCTGACCGTGGTCAGCGCCGGCGCGGGGACGGGAAAGACCCAGACTCTGGCGCAGCGTTTTGCCTGGCTGTTGGCCTCCGACCCCGAGTGCGGCGCGGACGAGGTGCTGGTGCTCACCTTCACCAAAAAAGCGGCGCGCGAGATGCAGGAGCGCATAAAGAGCACGCTCGAGAGGTGGTACGCGGCATATCCGGAGGAGCTCGCACACTTGAAAAGCAGGATCGAAGGAGTCGATGACGCCTACATATCGACGATACATTCCTTTGCGATGAAGCTCATCCGCGAGTCCGGACTCGTACTTGACATCGATCCCACAGCCTCCATCATGCCCGCGCCGAAGGCCGACATTTGGTGGCGCGAATTTGCCTCAGCACTCTCCTCCGCCTCTGCGGAGCGGATAATAGCGGCGCTGCCCGCCGAATGGCGCGACCGCGCGGCGGAGCTGATGCGGCATTCGGAATTTATCGAAATGCTGAACGCCTTCGGCCCAGAGGCCGTCGCCGAAGCGGCCCAGATCTGCGCCGAAAAGCTCTACTGCGCGGGGCAGAGCCCTGATTTTCTTTGGGAACACGACGGGGCGGAGCTAATGGCTTCGATAGATTCTCTAAAAACCGTTAAAAGGGATATCTATGAGCTCTGGACGCGCGGCGTCTTCCCCGCGATTTTGTCGACACCCGATTTCTCCTCCGCGGGGAAGAAAAAGCCTACCAAAGCGAAGGAGAGGCTCGAACCCTTCATCGCCCGCTGGAGCGCCGCTCCGGCGGCGTCGGAGGAGGATTATGCGGCGTTTTGCGACGACCTCTTCGGCAGCGCCATCTCGCCGCTGCCTGGGGGGAAGATCAAAGAGGCGATCAACGAGGCGCTTGGTGGCAATATCACGGAATGGCGCGACGAGACGCAGGAGCTGCTGGCGTTGGCCGTTCCTCCCTCCGCGGACGAAGATCGGGTGAACCGCCTTCTCAGCCGCGCCTGCGCCGTGGGCTGGGCCTGCTGGGACGAGTTTCGCCGCCGTGAAAACCTGCTTTCTCTTTCCGACCTTATCCGCTACGCCTCGGAGGTGCTGCGATCATCCGCCGGCTACAAGCGGAAATTCAAGCACATCATGGTCGATGAATTTCAGGACACCGACCCGCTGCAGGACGGCCTCATCAGGGCGCTCTGGGCCGCGCCGGAGGAAGAGACCGATTTTCACAATACCCTCTTTCTCGTGGGCGACCAAAAACAGTCCATCTATCGTTTCCGACACGCGGACCTCTCACTCTTCCGCGGCTACATCGACCGCTGCCGCTCGGCGGCAGCGGAAAAATACGGCAAATATGTCTCTCTAGACCAGAACTTCAGGACTGCCAGCGGCCTGCTGGAAAAATTCAACGGCGTCTTCGGAGGACTGTGGCGCGGTGGCTCTGAAATATTATACGAACCTCTGATGCCGCCGCAGGATGAGGATATCCGTCAAAGGCGCAACGCCTCCGTGGGGAGGCCGCCGCTTGAGCTGCTCTGTGCCGTCGCTCCCTATATTAAAAAAGAGGCGAGCGTCTCTATGGACGAGCTTCGTCTGCGCCTCTACGGAGAACTTGGGAGACGGATGGCGCGGATGTATGAGGATAAGCGGCTGGTGTGGGATAAGGGCAAGGGCGAATTTCGCGCCGTGCGGTGGCGCGACTTCGCGGTGCTAGTTCCCGCCCGCACCGAATACGGCATGATAGAGAGGGCGTTTGAAAAGCTTGGGCTTCCCTATCTGCTGTCCACCAATAAAAATTACTTTGCGCGCGGTGAGATCGGCGACCTTGTGAACCTCATCTCGCTGCTCGCCGCGCCGGATGATCCGCTTTTTCTCGGAGGCTGGCTTGCCTCGCCCTTCAGCGGCCTTTCCGCTGCGGAGACGGAGCGGCTGCTGGCGGCGGCGCTGGAAGCCAAAGAACACGTGAAAGAACTGCCGCTCTCCGCGGTCGTCCGCCGCGAGCATCCGGAGCTCTGCGCGCATCTGGAACACCTGCGCCGGACGGCGCTGCTCTCCGGTGTCTCCGCCGTGATTCTCGATATACTGCGGGAGCCCTCTTTTCTTGAAAGCTACGGCGGCCTGCGCCGGCGGCGCGTGAACGCGAATATAATCTATTTGGCGCAGCTCGCCGCGGAATACGAAAAATCTCAAGGAAAATCCCTGAAAGGCTGCGCGGAATACCTTTTGTCGGCGGCCTCTTCCGCGGGGGCCAAGGAAGAGCCCGACTCTGCCGACGAAGAAACGGACGCGATACAGATCATGACGATCCATGCCTCGAAGGGGCTGGAGTTTCCCATCGTCGCGCTGATATATACCGACAAACGGCGCCCACGCGGCGCCGGGATACAAATATCGAAAAAATACGGGGTCGTCGCAAAAGAGATCCCCGAGACACTTGCCTCCGATACGTCAGGCGGGAAGGGCGCCGCCGCGAGGTGGGAGATGAAAGAAGAGGCCGAGGCCGAAGCGGCGGAAAGGGACCGGCTGTGGTACGTCGGCTTCACACGCGCTCAGGACCGGCTGATCCTCTGCGCGGCCTATAAAGAGGGCAGCCCAGAGGCCGCCGGTAAAAAACCTCCGACGCTGCTGAGCCGGCTGATCGGTGCGGAACCGCCGGAGAATATCGCTTATATCACAGAGCCGCCGAAAGACCTTCCGGCATACGCGCCCTACGCGGCGAAAGCGCAGACGCCGGGGCTTTCTTTAAGGATCGTGAGCCCCGCGAAACTTGGCCGCATCTCGGCCTCGGCCTACGCGCTGATCTCGTGGTGTCCGGCCTCATACCGCACTGTGTACCGCCAAGGCAGGACGATCAGCTGGACCGTGAAAGGTGGCGAGGGCGGCGGCTCTGAATTCGGTTCTCTGACGCACTGGCTGCTTGCGCGCTGGGATTTCCGCGCCGAGAGCCTGCCACGCTGGCTGCCCTTCAACCGAGGCGGGGAGATATATGAATCGCTAGTGGGCCGTCTGCCGGTCGAGCTCAGAGACGAATTCGCCTCCGACGCCAAACGCCGCGATATAGGCGAACTTTTGCTGGAATATGCGAAAAGCGGTGAATGTTCCCGTTTCGCGGAACTTGCATCTGACAAGAGCACGGTTCGGCTCTTTCGCGAGACGCCATTCCGCGTGCCTGACCGGGGGACCGTCCTCGTCGGCGCTACGGACCTCTTCTGGCGCGACGCCTCCGGGCTCCATCTGCGCGACTGGAAAAGCTCGCCCGAGGAATACTCTCCCTCATACTACTATGAACGTCAGCTCGAGTTCTACGCCTATGCCCTGCACCGGTTTTTCGCGCCGCACGGAGGCGGCCTGCCCATCGATTCCGCGGTCATATACCTGCGTTCTCCGCAAGATGAAAGAAAGATACGCGTATACGGCCCAGGGGATTTTGCCGCGATAGGCGACGCGATAGAGGCGGCGGCGACAGATGCGCTGTCCGGCGCATTCCCCGGCAGAAAAGAACGGTGCGCCCTCTGTCCGTGGCGCGCGGAGTGCGGCGCCCGGTAAATCTTTTTTAGGTAATTTTATGCAAAATGACAAAATTAAAAATATGCCAAAGCTGCCGCACTCAAAGAGGCCAGGGTGGTCGGCCGGCCTCTTCGACAATTTTTACTTTCAACAAAAAAGAGGGGACGGGCTGCTTAAAAAACGCATTAGGCTGTCAAAAGCCAAAAAATTAACTCAATTTTCTGTTAAATGTAAAGTACGTCCGGCAGTTGAGGCACTGAAATAGCCCCTTGACAGGGCCTTCGCAGATGCCTATATTTACATACTTTTTTCCGTAAAAAAGCCATTAAAAATAACAAAAACTTGCCTTATAAAATGATTCATGATATTTTATAGTAATGTGTGAAAATTGACGCAATTTAAAAATACGGTTAAAATCATACGGTGTATTATGTGCGACCCTATGATTATGGAGGGGAGGTGATCTTATTGGCAGAGAATATGGCACAGGAGATCAGGGATCAGGAGGCTCTTGCAAAGAGTATCGTTTCAAATGCTAAAGCCGAGGGCGCGAAGATGATCGCTGCGGCACAGGCAGACGCGGAACAGTCTGTCAAAAGCACAAAACAGCAATGTCACAGACAGTGGCGCGAACGTGTCGCCGCCGCGGAAAAAGACGCGGAGGCCAAAGCGCGGGAGATAACCGCAAGGGGCGAGGCTGAGGCGAAGGCATTCTATGAAAAGAAGAAAAACGAAACAGACGGAGTTGCAAATTGGCTGGTTAGAGAGGTGATGTCGGCTTATGGCTCTCGCCGAGATGTGTAAGGCGCGTATAGCTGTTCATAAAGCAGCAGCGGATGAACTGGCAGCGAAGTTGCAGGCGCTTGGCTGCTGCGAGTTCGTGAACAAGGAGGGCGAGGCCGGACATGGCGACGTGATGCTCAGCCTGCGCGAGAGACGGCGCCGCGTCGACGAACTGATCGGCGACGCCAAGTTTCTCCTGCGCCTCCTTGAGCCCTACGAAACAAAAAAAGAGGGATCATTGGCAAAGATGCTCGGCGACATTCCGACGCTCACCTTTGATCAGCTTGCCGCGCAGGTCAACGAAAAAAAATTCACAGATTTTACCTTATCGATGAGGGATACCGAACGGAAGCTCACCGAAACCCGCGCCGATATCTCGCGGCTGAAGGGGCTGCTTTCCCAGATAACCTTGCTTGAGAGCGTCAAGTATCCGCTTGAATTTTTCACGGCTGGTACAGAGCTGGTCGTCGGGGCCGTCTACGCGGTCCCCAAGGCCGGCGCGCCCGCCCTCTCAGCGCGGATCGCTGAAGAGCTTGGAGATCTGGTCGAGACGCAGCAGCTCGCGGGAAACGAAAAAGACCCTAACGAAACCTTCGCGGTGCTCTGCCGGAAGAGCGATTTTGAAAAGGTGCAGGAGGCGGCCGCCGAGTTCGGCGCGGCCCGCGTCGAGGTGCCGAAGGATTTTTCGCTTACGGCTGCGGCCGAAAAAGAGGCTCTCGCGCAGGAGATATCCGGCCTTGGGGCAAAAGAAGAGACACTTATCAAAGAGCTGGCGGACTCCGCGGACGCGGGGCTCCACATGGCGCGCAACTACGGGGACTACTGGACGATGCTCCGCGACCGGCTTGAGGCGATGGAGACTGGGGTGCCCACGGAAGAGGTGCTTATCTGGGAATTCTGGGTTCCGAAATCGCTGATGAAGAAGGTCAAATACACGGTGGACGCCTATTCTGCCTATACTGAACTGTCCGTCGTCAAGCCGGAAGAGGGCGAGGAGCCGCCGACGCTTTTGAAAAACGCGCCGTGGTCCTCCTGCATCGAGCCGCTGACGATAATGTACGGCACGCCTACCTACGGCAAGGTAGATCCCACCTCGCTGATGGCTCCCTTCTTCTTCGTGTTTCTCGGCATGTGCTTCGGGGACGCGGGCTACGGCCTGGTGGTTGCAGGCATCCTGGGATATTTCCTTGTCAAGCACAGGCTTTCGCCGACGCTCCGCAAGTTCTTTGTACTGATGACGGTCGGCATGGGCATGTCGGTGATCTTCGGCGCCCTCACGGGCTCCTGGTTTGGCGATTCCGTGACTGCCTTTCCCTTCCTCAGCGGACTCGTGCCGCTGGTGCAGGGCATGCAGAAACTGGACCCGATGAACGACCCGATGACGCTGCTTCTCATTTCGCTGGCGCTCGGCTTCGTCCAAGTGATGTTCGGCCTGGCGATCGCCTTTGCCGAAAACTGGCGGGACGGCGATAAAATGGCCGCCGTATCGGATCAGGGCGGATGGATGATCTTCCTCCTCGGTCTCGTGCTGATGGGCTGCTCGATGACGGGCTACCTTCCCTCGAGCTGGACCTTTCCCTCGAAGATCGTCGCCGTGGGCGGCGCGCTCCTGCTCGTCGCGACGCAGGGCAGAGAAAAGAGGGGGATCGCAGGCAAGCTTTTCTCCGGGGTGCTAAGTCTCTACAATGTGACCGGCTTCCTCGGGGACGTGCTTAGCTATAGCCGTCTGCTCGCTCTCGGCCTCGGTTCGGCCGCGGTCGGCATGGTCATCAACCTGCTCGCGAACCTTGTCGCGGGGACTCCCTATGTCGGCGTCGTGCTCGCCGTACTGATCTTCGTCCTCGGACACACTTTCAGTATCGTGGTGAATCTTCTCGGGGCCTTCATACATTCTCTGAGGCTCCAGTACGTTGAGTTCTTCGGAAAGTTCTACAACGCGACGGGGAAAGATTTCACCCCGCTCTGCAATGCGGCGCAGTATTCCCGCATTCAGGAAGATTCTTCCGTAAATTGATTTAACGA
>CAKSWL010000086.1 GCA_934511335.1 uncultured Cloacibacillus sp.
CCCTTTGAGCTCTTCCAGCAGCGAAAGATCGGCCACCGCAGTTTCTTCGGCGAGCCTGCCGTGATTTTTTATCACCCAGTCGCTGCCGCCGGCGACAAATTCCATGCCGGGGCGATAGATTGAGAAAAGCTCGTTCAGCGTGCGCGGACGTTCAAGGGCGTTCATCTATCGTCTTCCCCGAGCCTTTCGGCCGCCGTCGATACAGCGTCGACGATCTGTACGTACCCTGTACAGCGGCAGACATTGCCGGCGAGCGCGCGCTTGATCTCTTCGCGGCTCGGGCGCGGGTTTTTCAGCAGCAGCGCCTTCGCGGACATGATCATGCCCGGAGTGCAGAAGCCGCATTGGACCGCGTCGCAGTCGATAAAGGCCTGCTGGAGCTCGTCAAGCTCGCCGTTTTTCTCAAGCCCCTCTATCGTCGTCACCGAATGGCCGTCGGCCTGGACGGCGGGGACGACGCAAGAGCAGACGGCTTCGCCGTCGAAGAGCACGGTGCAGGCGCCGCACTCTCCCGCGCCGCAGCCCTCTTTCACGCCGGTCAGCCGAAAACCGTTCCGCAGCATGTCGATGAGGCGCGTATCGGCCCCCACCTCCGCCGTTCTTGTTTCTCCGTTAAGTTTCAATGAAATACGCATTGTCCTCTCCTTATAACCAACAGAGCGCGATCGCCGACGTAGGGCGTCCGCCCCGCTTTCGCGCGCCGCCTACCAGAGCGTTAAGAGTTTTCTTACAAGCTCCACGGCGTAGTAAAATTTACGGGCGGCGGTGTAGCTGAATTCCACATGATCTTCCTGCCCGCCCTTCGTCGGTATCGAATCGGCGCTCACCTGCACCGCGCAGGTCTTGATCTTATTCAGCAGATGGCGGCTCTCGCTTCGCGCCAGTCCGCCGCTTATCTTTTCGCAGATGCCGGACGCGAGTTCTATGAGGACGATGTTCATCATATCCGCCGCGTAGCCGACCTGCGTGTTGCTGCAATTGCAGCCCATCACCGCCTCATAGCCGCCCTCGGGCAGCTCAAAGAGCAGCGGGTTGTCGCAGGAGATATTGTTTTCCCGGTCGAGGACGGCCTTTGTGAATTCGATGACTCCGCGGCAGCCCTCCAAATATGGGGGCGCAACGCCGTCACCGGCGACGCGGCGCTCTATTTCAGGCAGCAGCGCTTCGAAGTGCAGGAAGGCAAGTACCGTAATCGCCTGGGTCATCGTCGAACCGTTCATCTGCGCGAGGACTTCTTTGCATTCCAGCGTGAAGCTTTCCGGCAGGCCGGCACGGTGCAGCGCTTCGCGCGCGGAGAGAAGCTCCCCTTTATAATAGGCTTTCGCCTCGCCAAGGCCCGCCACCGTCATGACGTTCTGGGCCAGCGGGCCGAGGTCCGAGAGTCCTGTAGAGCCTTCGCTGTGGACCGCGGGCGCGACCTTCGCGTTGTAGACTGAAAGAATCCGCTCAATGAGCGCGGGGCGCACGCCGCTGTATCCCCTCGCAAGCACGTTGGCGCGCAGCAGCAGGGATGTCAGCGTCACTTCGGGCGCCAGGTATTCGCCCATGCCCGCGGCGTGCGGATAGGGCAGAGTCTTGTTCCATTCGATATGCTTCTCGGGCGGCACGACCACGTCCTTGAGGTTGCCAAGGCCGGTGTTCACTCCGTAGACCACGGGCGCGTCCTTTTCCATCCAGCGGTCGATTTGGGCGCGCGCGGCGCGGCAGCGCGCGGCGGCCTCTTCGGAGAGCGCGACCGCCGCCTCTTTATCCGCCGTCATCCGGCGGATCACGTCAAGCGTAAGGCTGTTTCCATCTATGTAATAAAGACTCATCGATATCGCTCCTTCTACCTGAGACTGCCGACGGCTCCTTCAGCGGCTTTTAAAATCTCACCATTTGTTATCAGACGGTCCGCCTCGTTCATGTCCGGCGAGACGAAGCGGTTCTCGGTCATCATAGCGATACTTTCGCGTACTTTATCCTTTACGGCCGCCGTGCCCCTGCCGAAACGGAATCCCGGCAATTTTTCCTTGACGATATCCATTCCCTGGCAAGTCAACAGAAGCTCGATCGCCATGACCTTCGCAAAGAGCGGCAGCGCGCGGAGCATCTTCGTGCCCGCGTAGTAGGAGGCGCACTCGCCCGGCTCTTTCACGACGGCGGAGGGCAGCGAAAGCAGCTTGAGTTCGGCGACAAGAGCCGCCTGGTTCGACTGTACCACGGGGAAACCGTGGTTTAGTCCCGTCGCGCCGTGGGTGAGGTTCATCGGCAGTCCGTACGAAAGGCGGCTGTCGCAGAGCCGGAATGTACGCCGCTCGCAGATATGCGCAGTATCAGAGATGGCGGTCTTTAGGCCGTCGAGCGCATATTCCACGCCATAGCCGCCGCAGCCCTCAAAGACTGCCTTTTCCACGGACTCCTGCGCGAAATAGCAGACGTCGCGCGCGCCGCCGTGCGTCTGCGGCGTCGCGCGCACACAGATCGCGTCCTGCACGCGCGGATGGGTATCGTAGCCAAAGGCGTAACGCCCCTCGTCGGTCGTCATCTGGCTGCCTCCGACGAGACGGCGCACATTCGCGGCGCAGTCTATCTGCCCCGGATAGGGGCGCGCGATCGATGAGAGACGGTCGTCAAAAGCGCCCATTTCGCCGCGTATCGCCTCGAGATTGAGCGCCGCCGTGATATCGGCGGCCTTTAGGTACTCGCGGGCCTTGGCGGTTCCGTACCACGCGATGCCGTTTGTTACGCAGCCGCTCGCTGAAACGAAAGCCCACTCCTCGCGCGGAGCGCCGGCGACTAAGAGGCCGTCAAACAACTCCGCCAGCAAAAGTTCCTCGGCGTTGGTCTCGTAATGGAGCGCGGGCGCGTCTTTCTCGTCCAGGAACTTTTTCAACAGGGCCGAGAGGCCGCCTTTGCAGCAGACAAGCGTTTCAAGATAGAGAAGAGAAACTACACACAGCGCCGCTTCGCGCGGCAGGACGGCGCATGAAAGGTCGAGCAGCCCCTTCGCCTCGTCAAACGGGGCCCTCGCGCCGCTTCCGCGCGGCGGGCGTTTGACGGCGGACGCCGCCGCCTCAATCGACTTTGGTGCGAAGTTGTAAGAGGCGATCGTTTCGAGATAACCTTGCATATCGCTGTCCTCCTGATGATATCCCGCGGCGGCCTCCCCCTCTTGCGCCGCGCGGACGCTTGTCGGAGATGGAAGGCTGCGCAGTGTCTATTTTTCTAAATCCCTGGCCAAATTTGCAAACTTTTCTGCCTGTTCACATTTTACCTCGCCCCCGTCAATCAAACGTCAAAGTTTTCCGTAAAACGGCGTCTAAGGGGAGCTCGCTTTTTTACGCCCGATAATCAATCCTGATATAATTTACACTGGACGGAAGTTAAAGATATCGCTGCTGGGAAACAGTTTGATCGAATACGGGGGAGAAAAGGTAACATTTAAGCTGCACAAGGCGGAGGCGCTGTTGTACTATATCGCGCTGAGCGGCGAGGTGACCCGCGACGAACTCAAAGCGATATTCTGGTATGACAAAAACGAGTCCCAGGCTTCGGCAAATCTCAGAAACGCCCTCTATCTCATAAACAACATCATGCCGGAGGCGCTTATCGTCGGCAGGCGCACGGTCGCGGCCGCCGCGGTCGACAATGATTTAAGCGACCTGAAGGCCGCGGCCGACCCCGGCACGCCGATCCCCCCCTCCATCTACAGCGTCCCGCTCAAAGGCCTCTCGTCTTTAAATTCCCCCGCCTTTAACGAATGGCTCGAGTCCGCGCGGGGAAAAATACGCGGAGAGATCGTCGAATCGATAAAAAAGCGCATCGAAGCGGCCTACGAATCGCAAGATAACGAAGCGCTTTGCGAGTCCCTCGCGGCCGTCCTCAAATTGGACCCCTTCGACGAGGATTCCGTGTTGGAGCTGATGGAGCTTTATGCAAAAACAGGGCAGAACTGCCGCGCGGCGGAACTATTCCAAAGTTATTCGACTACGATAGGCGCCAAGCTCGCCATCTCACCCTCCGAGAGGGCGAAGAAATATTACGCGAAGATCATCGGACATCATAACAAAAGAGACGAACACACAAAATTCTGGTGCCGCGAACGTGAGCTCGCCCTGCTCACGGAGAAACTCTCCGGCGGGGAGCGCTGCCTGTTTTTCATCCACGGAGAGGCAGGCATCGGGAAATCAGCCCTCATAAACGAGCTGCTGGATTCCCTGCCGAAGGAGAAGCTGACGGTGCTTTCGGCAAAGGCGACGGCGATCGGCGGCAGCTACGCCTATTCGTCATGGAACAACATCCTCCGGGAGCTTTCCCTGTGCCTGGACCGGGAAGGGATGACGCCCGACAAGCGCACAGCCTCGATACTCGCGGGGATATCCCCGGGCTTTATCAAAAACGAGGGACTTTCTTTCAATGCGGATATCTCGAGCGTGACGGAGATAAACCCCGTCGCGCTCGCTTCTATAATCTCCGAGCTCACCGCCCTACTCGCGCGGCGCGGGCGTATCGTAATGGTATTTGAGGACATTCACTGGTTCGACAGCCGCTCTATCGAACTGTTGTGCGCCTTCCTCTCCAGCGGCCCTCAGGCGGACGTCGTCATCTCCGGACGGCCGGAATCCGCGCGGATGACGATGGCGATGCTCCGGCAGGCAAAATGCGGGCGTCCAATCGTTGAAATCGAACTCAGCCCCTTCCGCGACGACGAGATCATCTACATCAGCCGCAGCCTGCTCCCGGAAAGCACAGTCAAAGACCGGGGGCTTTCCTACTTTGTCCGCGAAAGCGAAGGCGTGCCGCTCATGCTCTTTGAGATCCTGCGTTCTCTGAAAGAAAACCCCGGCTCAGACTGCACAAAGGGGCTGGGAGGCCTCATAATCGAGCGCATGGGAGAGCTCAGCCAGCGGGAGCGCGACGTGCTGAACGCGATCGCCGTCTGCGCCGCCGGCGCCTCGGAGATCATTTCAGAGATAACCTCGCTCTCGTCAGAGGAGACCCTCGCCTCCGCGGAGCTGCTCGTCTCCAAAGGGCTGATCCGCGAAAGAGAGGAGGCGGACAAAGCCCTCTGGGAATTTACCCACCTCAAGCTGCGCGAATGCGTCTACAGCTCCATCCCGGCGGCGAGGCGCCGGGAGCTCCATCGCCGCGCGGCGGCCGCGCTCAACAAGCGCTACCTGCCGCAGCACTGGGACCCGGCGCTCAGCGCGATGCTCAGCCACCATTACGCGAAGGCCGGAGAACGGATACTGGAATTAAAGCAATACCTGCGCGAGCTCATCTTCGATATCACGCTCAACCACGATCTCTTCCCCACACTCTCGGACCGCCTCTTCCTCTCGTGCTCGATACCTTTCAGCAGCCGCGAGGAGACGGACAAAAAGGTGGAACACGCAATCTCGATACTTGACGAATTGAGAGGCTCCCGTGCTCTCTCCAAGCGAGAGTACGCGCAGCTCGAAGCCACGTGCTTTGAACTGGCCGGCGGCTACCGGATAAGCTGGGGAGAATATGCGGTGGCGAAGCTGTATACGGACGAAGCCATCCATATCTCGAAAGTTCATGGCTTCACGGAGACACATATACACTGTCTCAAACATTACGCCTACATGTACCTTCAGACGGAAGAGGCTGACAAGCTGACAGCGGTCGCCCGCGAGTTGCTGCGCCTCGCCAAGGAGGCGCCGGCGTCCCATTATTTTGCAACCGCGGTGCGCTTCATCGGCGTGGGCTACATGCTGAAATGTGATTATGAGCGGGCGGAAAAGATATTTCTTCACTGCATAAAACTCTTTGAACGGATGATGTTGACCGGCAGAAGATACACACTCGGCATGCTGGTCGCAAAATGTTATCTGGGAGAAATATACGAGCGGACCGGCGACCTCGGAAGGGCCGCGGAACGGCTCGCCGAGTGCACGCGGAAATGCGAAGAGATGAATTTATACTGGGGAAGAAGTTATTTCCACACCTGCGCCGCGAACGTCGCGCTCGACGCCGGCGACCTGGAGGGACTGTATTCACATATCGACCGCGCCGCCGCGCTGTTTGAAAGCTGCCGCGGCGGTCGCTGCGGCTCGATATTATACAGCACCAAGGCCATCGCCGACGCGGAACGCGGTGACTTAGGCGGCGCGCGCAAATCGCTGGAAAATTCAGAGCTGCTTCTGCGCCTGGTGGCAAGACGCGACTGGATATCCGCCCACCATCTGGCAAAGGCGTGGATCGCGCGCTTAAGCGGCGAAGATTACCTCGCCGACGCTGTGACGGCGGCGCGCCGGTACGCGGAGAGCGGTTTTTCCCCGCGAGCGGCCTGGATCAGGGAAAAATTCGGAATCACCGCATAGGATCGGCAGCGCTAAAAAGGCGGGACGCCCGCAAGAGGTGCGCCCCGCCTTCGGCGTCTGCTGTCGGATAAAGGTCACTCAGCCCAGTAGTTGGGGGCTTCCTTCGTAATGACGACGTCGTGCGGGTGGCTTTCCTTCATCGAGGCCGCCGTCACCTGGACGAACTGTGAATCCTCGTGGAGCCTCTCGATGTTCGGTGCGCCGACGTAGCCCATGCCGGCGCGGATGCCGCCGACCATCTGATAGATGACTCCCGAAATGGGGCCTTTGTGGGGGACCATGCCCTCGATGCCCTCGGGGACCAGTTTGTCTTCCGTCGTGCCCTCCTGGAAGTAACGGTCCTTGCTGCAGCCGCCCTTCATTGCGCCGAGCGACCCCATGCCGCGGTAGCTCTTGAAGGAGCGGCCCTTGTAAATTACGGCCTCTCCGGGGCTCTCCTCCGTGCCGGCAAAGAGCGAGCCGATCATGACCACGTCGCCGCCCGCCGCAAGCGCCTTGACGATGTCTCCGGAGTAACGGATGCCGCCGTCGGCAATCACGGTCTTGCCGCGTTTATGGGCCGCCGCGGAGACGTTCATCACCGCCGCGACCTGCGGCACGCCGATGCCGGCGACGATCCTCGTCGTGCAGATCGAACCGGGGCCGATGCCCACCTTGACGCCGTCTGCGCCCGCGTCGATGAGCGCGTCCGCCGCCGCCGCAGTGGCGATGTTGCCGCCGATAAGCGGCAGGTCGGGGTAGAGCGCGCGGAGGTCTCTGACCATGTCGATGACCATTTTTGAATGGCCGTGCGCCGTATCGACGATTATCACGTCGACTCCGGCCTTCACAAGCGCCGCGGCCCTGTCTCTCGCGTCGCTGCCGACGCCGATCGCCGCGCCGGCGCGCAGCCGTCCGTGCGAGTCCTTCGTGGCGTTGGGGAAAGCCTTGGCCTTGAGGATGTCCTTTATCGTGATGAGTCCCTTAAGTTTGTTTTCCTTGTCAACGATGGGAAGCTTTTCCACCTTCGAGCCCATGAGGATGCTCTTCGCGTCGTCGAGCGTCGTGCCCATCGGCGCCGTTATCAGGTGCTCCTTCGTCATGACGTTGGATATCGGCTGGTCCAGGTTCGTGACGAAGCGAAGATCGCGGTTGGTGATGATGCCGACGAGGCGGATCTGGTCGTCGACGACCGGCACGCCTGATATATGATAGTGCTCCATAAGGGATGGCGGTAGAACGGGTCGACGATGACTCCCGATTCGGAGCGTTTCACCTTGTCCACCTCGATCGCCTGCTTTTCGATCGGCAGGTTGCGATGCATAATGCCGATGCCGCCCTCACGGGCGAGCGCGATTGCAAGCCGCGCCTCGGTGACGGTGTCCATCGCGGCGCTGCATATCGGGATGTTGAGGTCGATCTGCGGAGTCAGCCTAGTCGAGACGTTGACGCCGGCCGGCACGACTTCACTGTAGCCGGGGACCAGGAGCACGTCGTCAAATGTAAAGCCCTGATATTCAACAAACTTGTTTTTCTTGTTCTCACTCATTTTTCAAAAGGCCTCCGTTGTTTTGTTTATCTTTTTTACCGCGGAGCCGTCGGGGAGTAGCGCGATATAGTGGCCACTCCGTGGCAGATCATACACTCTCCCCTGCCTGCGCTGCCGCAGTGTTCCGCAGATTTTATCTTCATATTGAAGAGCCGCCGCGACTCGCCGCCGCCGAGCTCTTGGTTCATCTTTTCGATGAAGCGCGGCACTAAGTGCCCCATGCGCGGGAGCTGGGCG
>CAKSWL010000087.1 GCA_934511335.1 uncultured Cloacibacillus sp.
TGATTGACGAGAAGGAGGCCGCCGGCGAATCGCCTGACTGCCTTGTGCGGCGTCTTGCCGACGAGAAGGCCTCCGATGTCGCCGCGCGTTTTCCCGGTAACTGGGTGCTGGGGGCGGATACGGTCGTCGCCGTAGACGGGAGGATACTCGGCAAGCCGCGCGGCGAAGCGGAGTCCGCAGCAATGATCACGGAGCTCTCCGGGCGCACCCATTCCGTCTTTACCGGTGTCGCCCTTCTCGCGCCGGATGGGCGTAAGCTTATTCGCGCGGAAGAGACGCGCGTCACCTTCCGCCCGCTTTCAGAAGCGGATGTGGCGGCCTATATCGCCCAGGGAGAGAGCCTGGATAAAGCGGGAGCCTATGCGATACAGGGAAAAGGCACGCTTCTTGTGGAGCGGGTCGAGGGTTGTTATTTCAACGTTGTCGGGCTTCCGCTGTTTTGTGTAAGCAAAATGTTTGCGGAGCTGGGGATTACGCTTGCGGAACAATGGAGGAATCACCATGGATAAGATGAATAGACGCACATTGATGTACGCGGCCCTGCTGCTGGCGATGGTATTGGCGCTGGCGGGGCTCTCGTCTCGCCTGTGCGCGGAAAATTCCAACAAGACCGTCGCTCTTATTACGGAATATAAAGACATCGCCTCGCTTGCCTACCAGGGCTCTGGGCGGCCCGACGCGGTATGGAGCGATATCCGCAAGCTCGGCGTAATGGGGATGGCCGTCTCCGAATATACCGGCGACGAGCTTGCGACTCTCAATCCGCTGCCGCTCTGTTTTGGTTCGGCTTCGCTGCTGCTTGACGCCGCGGAGGCGGAGAGTTCTCCGAGCCGGGCGGCCCTGCGGTATCCGACGGAGCTCTCTTACGCGGACGTCCTCTATAAGTATATAAAGACGAAACTCCCTGATTCCGAGCTGATCGCTGGTCCTGAATACAACATCATACTGCTGCCCGGCACGGTGGAGGAGTTTAAGTTTTCCGCCTTCGTCCCCGATGTCGCCGCGCTTGAGTTCGCTTCGGCAAACGACATCCCGGTGCTTTTCCGCCCCGGTCCCTGCACTCCCGCCTCCGGCCGGAACGTCGCCGAGGCTTTTCTCTTTCTCACGGAGCGTTTCCCCCTGATACGGAACATCATCCCCGCGGGGATGATCGTCCCCGGCTATCCGGAGATCGGGCCGCTCGCCGCCGTGATGAGGGATAAGGGGATAACGCTCTCGCAGGTGGAATTTATCAAGCAGATAGGCGTGCCGCAGCTCGCGGCGAAGGTCGGCCGGCTGGTCATCCCGATGCACAGCCTCACACGCGACGAGATAATCTCGCGCAATATAAACCGCGGCTCGATCGCTGACAGATTTATCAGGGCGGTCCATGAGCGCTCCATTCGTTTTATCATGGTTCACCCTTACGATTTGCAGATGGGCGGACGTCTGGAGATATTCACGCAGGATCTGGGCGTCTATAAGAAGGCGCTGGAGGCGCGCGGCTATCATCTGGGCTGGCCCGCACCGCTCCCCTCCTGGCCCGCGCCCGCGGCGGGAGCCGCCGCCTGCGGATTAGTGATAGTCTTTACCCTTTGGTCCTATGTGTCGCGGCTTACGGACAGAAAGAACGCCGGCGTCAAGCCGGCGCAGCTCTTCGTCCTCTTTGCCGCCGCCTTTTTGCTCGGCGGGGCGATGTGGAAGGTATCTTTAGCCGCGAAGCTGCTGGGCGGTTTGTGCGGCGCGCTTGCGGCCACCGAGGGGGCGCTGACGGCGCTTGAAAGCGCAGACCGGCGCGTCAGGGGCGCGGTGGCCGGCCTGCTGATCGTCATCGCCGGCGGGCTTGCGATCGCCTCTTTCTATGGGACTTCTGCCGCGGCGCTGCGGCTCACCCCATTCTCTGGCGTCAAGCTCACGCTGCTTGCTCCGCCGCTGCTGTTGCTCTTCCATGACCTGACGCGGCGCGTGCACCCGGAGGCGATCGGCGAGATCGCCGTGCGGCCCGCCATTTGGGGCGAGCTGGCGCTGATAGGCGTCATGCTGCTCGCGCTGCTGGTGATGGCTCTGCGCAGCGATAACGTTTCAAACGTTCCCGCGCTGGAAGTCGCCTTCCGCGACTTCATGGAGCGGGTGATGGTGGTGCGCCCGCGCACGAAAGAGTTCCTCATCGGGTATCCGGCCCTTGTCCTCTATTGGTATCTCGTGCGTAACGAATATATCCCCCGCTACCGCGAGGCGGTGCGCATTGCGGCGGCGCTCGCCTTCTGTTCGGCGGTAAATACCTTCTGCCATTTCCATACGCTTCTTTACATCAGCGTTATCCGCGTCCTCAACGGCTGGTGGCTCGGGCTGCTGCTCGGCGCAGCCGGCGTGGCGGCGCTGCACCTGGCCGTTATCCCGCTCTGGCGGAGAGTTGCCAAGAGCCTTTAGTTTTTCTGGAAGGGAGAAAATTGAAAAAGGAATTTGACGTCCTCCTGCTCGGATATTACGGCTTTGGCAACCTCGGCGACGAGCTGCTTGCCGAAGCCGCGGTTGCCTTATTGTGCGAGGCCGGCGTAAAGCGGGAGAGGATCGCGATTCTTTCAGCTTCGCCCGCCGACAGTGAGAAAAAATTAGGCGTTCGCGCCTTTGACCGCTGGAAAGTGTCTGCGGTGGTGAAAGCGTGTGCCAAGAGCCGCACGCTGCTTTTAGGCGGCGGCGGGCTTTTTCAGGACAGTACCAGTCTTCGTTCATGCCTCTACTATTGTGCGGTGATGCTGGCCGCGAGGGCGTGCGGGCTGAAAATATGGGCGGAGGGGCAGTCTGTGGGGCCGCTTAACTCAAAGGCGGCTCATATCGTCACCCGCCTGTCCCTGTCGTTTTGTTCCCACCTAAGCGTGCGGGACGAAGCTTCACTGAAAAAGACTGGCGAGCTTGGCCTCCGCGCCGAGTTTATCCCGGATTTGGTCATGTCGCTCAGGCCCGAAAAAAACGCGTCAAAAAGGCCAAGGCCGTGGCTCCTGTTCAACGCGCGTCCGGGGCATGAAGTGCTGGCGCGCGCGGCGGCGGAACGCTGCTGCGCCCTCGCCGAGGCAAACGGCTGGGAGGTCCGCGGCGTGGCTCTCTCCGGCGAGGACGCCGCGGAGATCGCCGGGCTGCAAGATCTGCAATATATAAAGATACGAGATATAATAACGGTGAGAAGCATCGAGGATTTTTCCGCCGCCGCCCGCGGCGCGTCGGGAGCGGTAGGGATGAGGCTGCATTTTCTCGTCCTTTGCCGGCTGGCGGGGATCCCCGCGGCCGGCTGCGCTTACGACCCCAAGGTCTCCGGGTTCTGTATGCGTTATAGTATCGGGATGATAGACGACGGGCCCGTCAGCCTCCGCGGCGGCGCGGATGATATTGAGCTGGGCGAGGCCCGCGAGACGGTGCGCGAAAAATTCACGGCAGGACTGCACAGTGTTTTAGGTGATGTTTATGGATAATGAAAGAATTGAAGAGCTGAAATCGATAGCCGCCGAAGTGCGAAAGGATATCCTGCGTATGGTGGGGCTGGCGCGCTCCGGCCCCTTTGAAACCTCGATCTCCGCGGCGGAGTTGCTTGTATATCTTTACTGGGAGGAGCTGCTTCTCGTCCCCTCCGAGCCGCGCCGGGCCGACCGGGACCGGTTCATAATAAATATTCCCGCCGCCGTTCCTGCGCTTTACGCGGTGCTGGCCCGCCGCGGCTTTTTTGAGAGAGAACATCTGTGGCATTACCGCCGCCTAGGCGCGATGCTTCAGGCGCTGCCGGATTTCAAAAGAACGCCGGGCATCGACGCGCCCTGTCTTACGGTGCAGCCTGCGGCCGCGATGGCCGCCGCCCTCGCTGAGGAGCTCTTTGCGGCGGAGGGAAGCCCGCGCGTCGTCTTTCTGACGGCCGGAGTCTCTTTTATCTCCGAAGAGTTCGTCAGAGAAATGCGGCGCATCGGAGGCTGCCGCGTTCCCAACCTTTTGGCCGTCATCGCCTCGCGCGGAACGGGCGCCGGAGGCAGTTCTGCGACGGATGAAAATAATATGGCGCTGCTTGCCGCCGGCGGGTGGGAGGTCAGAGAGGCCCTGTCGGAAGATTTCCGCTCCCTTGAGGAGGCCTGTAGCTCCTTTGGTTTAAGCGGCGGGCCGAAGGCGCTCTTTGTTTCCACCGCCGGCAAAATCGGCCTCTCCGTCTCCGATCCGGGACAGTCGGAGACCGTCCACTCTCTGAGCATGGGAGAGCTTGATCAGGCATTGGAAGAATTGGAGGTAAAGTCCAATGAGCACTAACGAAAAAATATCGACCTTTGCCGCGTTCGGTGAGCTTATCACTGAATACGCGCTGAACCACGAAGATTTTGTCCTGCTGACGACCGAGGAGGCGGCGGAGACGGAGCTCTTTGACAAACTGCCTCCGGAAAAATTCATCCCTACTAAAGCCTCCGTGGAAAGCGCCCTCATGCGGGCCGCAGGGAAGGCGATAGCCGGCAAAAAACCCTGGCTGCTGGGCAGGGTGGCGGAGCTTGCGGGGCGCGGCTACGCTCATATCCGTGAAGCGATAGCGCTGCCGAAACTTCCGGTGCGCGTCGCCGCGCTGAACGGCGGCCTGTCGTGCGCTCACGAGGGCGCGCCGGTGCAGCTGCTTGAAGACCTCGCCTTGATGCGTACCATTCCTAATATGAACGTCTTTATCCCCTCCGACTCGGCCGCCTTAAAAGGCATCATCGAGAGGAGCGAAAACACAGATATGCCCTTCTACATCAGGCTTGGCTGCACGCCGGCGCCGGCCCTTGACGACGCCTACGGGGAGTCGTTCCGGCTAGGCGGCGCGCGGATATTGCGCGGCGGATCTGGCGTGACGATATGTGCCTGTGGTATCATGGTCAGTCAAGCCCTGCTCGCCGCGGAGCAGCTGGAACGGCAGAACATCAGCGCGGAGGTCATCGACTGCTACAGCTTGAAACCCTTTCCTGAGAGCGTCCTTCTCTCCTCCGTTCGCCGGACTGGATGCTGCGTCGCGGCGGAAGAACACGGCAATATCGGCGGCCTTTTCGGAGCCGTCGCGGAATGCCTTGGGAGGACCTACCCGGTGCCGCTGCGCTGCGTCGCGGTGGAGGATCAATTTGTAAACAGCGGTACTCCCGAAGAGCTTCGCGAGTACTACGGACTGACCTGGAAAGAGATCGTCGACGCGTCCGCTCAGGCGTGGGCGCTGCGCAGGAGGTAATTGAAACATGGATATAAAATTTTCCGGCGTCACCAAGATATTCGAGCCGGATATCGTCGCATTGGAAGACATCTATCTTGATATCGACCGCGGTGAGTTCGTCTACCTTGTGGGTGAGACCGGCTCCGGCAAAACGACGCTGATGCGCTGCATATTTCGCGAAGTGGTCCCCTCGCGGGGCCATATCAGCGTGGGCGGCCGCGCTCTGAGGAAGATCGGCCGCTTTGAGCTGGCCCTTTTCCGCCGTGACATCGGCGTGATTTTTCAGGATTTTAGCCTGCTGCCCAACATCACCGCCTTTGAAAACGTCTCCTTCGTCCTTGAAGTGATGGGGGTGCCGTCGAAAGAGATAGAAGAGCGCGTCGCCGACGTGCTGAAGACCGTCGGCATCTGGAGGCGCAGGAACCTTTACCCGCCGCAGCTTTCCGGCGGCGAACAGCAGCGGCTGGCCATCGCGCGCGCGATCGTCAACGAGCCGTCGCTGATATTGGCCGACGAGCCGACGGGAAACCTTGACAGCCACACGGCCGATGAGATCATGCAGCTCATGCTGGACATCAACGCCGCCGGGACCACGGTCCTCATGGCGACTCATAACCAGTCTCTCGTCAACGCCTACAGGCACCGCGTCATTGAAATAAGGCGCGGCCGTATCATTCGCGACGATAAGGAAGGAGGCTACGAGGCCGATGTCACGTGTTAAATATATCATAAGAGACGGGTGGCGGCTCATATGGCGCCATTTAGGCATGAGCCTGCTCACGATATTCACCGCGATGGCCGTGTTTTTCGTGATCGGAGCTACGATGCTCTTTATCCTTAACATCAGAAACGTGATCGGCACGATGGAAAACCAGCTCTCGATACAGGCCTACATGAAACCCGATACTGATTTGACGGCCGCCGCGAAAAACATAAAGGCGATGCGCAACGTGAGGAGCGTCAAAATAATCACCAAAGAGGCCGCGCTTGAGCGGCTGCGCGCCCGCCTTGGCAATCAGGCCAACGCGGTGACGCTGCTTGGCGCAAATCCTCTGCCGGCGAGTATCGAGGTACGGGTGAGCCGCGCCTCTGAAGTCTCGGATACCGCGCGGATGCTGATGGCGGTCCCCGAGGTGGAGGATATCGTCTACGCGGGACACATCGCCGAAAAACTCACGCGCCTGTCGAGCTTTGTCGAGAGTTTTTCCATGGTGATGCTCATCGTCGCTCTCACGGCCAGCGGAGTCGTGCTCTTCAATACGATCAGGATCGCGGTCTACTCCCGCGCCTCGGAGATAGAGGTGATGATGAAGGTTGGCGCGACCTCGACATACGTCGCCTTTCCCTTTGTCATCCAGGGATTCATCCTCGGACTGACGGGGGCGCTCGTTGCCTCCGCGGCGCTGGGATATTCCTATTTCCGCGCGGTGGGCTGCCTGAAAGAGATGCTGCCCTTCCTGACCTTTATCGAATCGCCGCGCCTTCTGGCGAAGCTCAGCCTCGTCCTCATCTGCTGCGGGACTGTGGTAAGCCTCCTTGCCAGCCTCATCGCGGTGGAGAAATTTATCAGGAAGGCGGCCAAGCCGCTTTAGCAGCGCCGCGGTGATGTAAATGGGCGTCTATGCGAAAAAAAACCGGCTGATCGCGCTTTTATCTGTGGCGGCGCTGCTTTGCGCGCCGCTCCCCGCCTTCGCCGCGACGAAGACGGCGGCTCAGATCGAGGCGGAAATCAAGCAGCAGGAGCGGGAATTCCAGAAAATACAGAGTCAGATGTCGAAGGTAAACCGAAACATCAAAGAGAAACAGCGTCAGGAGAAGAACGTCACGCAGCAGATCGGCGTCCTGAGCCAGAAGATCACGGTGACCCAGCAGAAGGTCAACATCGTGAGCCTCAAGATGAGAAAGGTACAGAACAATATATTCGTGCTGGCGAATAATATAAAAGAGGCGAATAAAAATATCAGCGCGGCGCAGGAGATCCTCAAAAAACGGCTGATAAATATCTACAAATACGGCGGCGTCGCCGAGTTCAACCTTCTGCTCTCCTCGCAGGGCGCGGAGGATGCACTCGCCAACTCCTACCTGCTTGGAAAGATTGCGGAGCAGGACCAAAAGCTCATCAATGACCTTGTCGAGCAGAAAAGGCGGCTGACGATGACCCAGGAGGAGCTGCGCAAGGAGCACCTGCGTCTCAAAGGCCAGAACAACGAGCTGAAGCAGCAGAACAAAGAGCTGAAGAGCGCCGCCGACGAGCGCAACGCGCTGCTCGCCAAAGTACGCAAGGATAAAAAGCTCTTCATGGCCGAGCAGGCCGAACTGCTGCGTGCTTCGCAGGAGATGCAGGCGGCGATCAAGAAGCTGCTCGCCGAGAAGAAGCGCCTGCGCGACGAAGCGAACCAGAAACAGGGAAAGACCGTCAGGCCGACGCCGAATTACTATAAAGGCGGACGGCTTGCGTGGCCCGTGCAGGGAACGATCTCCAGCCAGTTTGGAACGCGCGTGCACCCGGTCTTTAAAACGAAGATCACTCATACGGGGCTCGACATAAGCGCTCCGAAGGGTACGCCCGTGAAGGCCGCGGATTCTGGAGAGGTCCTCTACACGGGGTGGATGCGCGGCTACGGCCAGGTTGTAATAATCGACCACGGCGGCGACCTCACCACCGTA
>CAKSWL010000088.1 GCA_934511335.1 uncultured Cloacibacillus sp.
CGGAGGTCGCCATGCTGAGCCGGACGTCGCTCTTGCTCATGGCTAAGATGCTGCCGAACATGTAGTTGCAGACATCGGTGTTGATGCCGTTTGAGAGCGAGATCGCCGTCACACCCGCCGCGAGCGAGCTTACCGAGATAAGGCCGATCGCGGCGTCGCCCTTGATGCCGCCGTCGTCCGTCAGCCGCAGGAGCATTACCGCCGCCGCCGTGACCACCGGGATCGAGAGCCCGAGCGGCGAGGCTCCCATCGCTACCGCCGCCGCGAGGGCTCCGAAGCCGACGTGCGAGAGTCCGTCGCCGATCATCGAGTAGCGTTTAAGGACGAGGCTGACGCCCAAAAGCGCGGCGCAGAGGGAGACCATGAGCCCGACGGAGGCGGCGCGCACGAGGAATTTATAGGAGAGCATCTCTGCGGCGAGGTCGATCATTCGCGTTCCGCCCCCGTTTCGCGCGCGGCCCAGGAGCCGCTTCCGCCAAAGTACCGCTGTCCGCCGTCCAGCTCCAGTATGTGGCTGGCGGCGGCCGAGGCGCGCACCAGGTCGTGAGTGACCAT
This sequence comes from uncultured Cloacibacillus sp., assembly GCA_934511335.1. Taxonomy (GTDB): domain Bacteria; phylum Synergistota; class Synergistia; order Synergistales; family Synergistaceae; genus Cloacibacillus. Next base: position 556 of record CAKSWL010000088.1, read on the forward strand.
GACGACGGTAAGCCCTTCCTCTTCGCGGAGGCGCGTTAGCAGAGAATACATCTGCTCCGCCGCCTCCGCGTCAAGCCCCGTCGCCGGTTCGTCGAGCAGCAGCAGTCCGCCCTCCGCGCAGAGGGCGCGCGCCAGCAGCGTCCGCTGCTGCTGGCCGCCGGATAGCTCGCGAAAGGCCCTTGTACGCAGCTCCCAGATTCCCATCTGCCGAAGGTTTTTTTCTGCCTCCCGCCTGTCCTGCCAGCTGTAGAAGGGGCGCAGGCCGAGCCGGCTGAGCCGTCCCGAGAGGGCGATCTCGTAAACGGTGGCGGGGAAGTCGCCGTGCCTCTTTCGCTGTTGCGGCAGGTAGCCGATATCGCGCCTTCGGAGGCCGTCGCCAAGGCTTACCGTCCCGGCCGACGGCTTTATCAGACCTAGGATCGTCTGTATCAGTGTGCTTTTTCCCGAGCCGTTTGCCCCGACCACGGCCAAAAACGCCCCCTTCGGCAGCGCGAAGCCGATGCCGGAGAGCGCCTCCCGGCCGCCGTAGGCGACGCTCAGCCCGCTGCATACAAGGGCCGCCATCTCAGTACAGCGCCTCTTTGAGGCCCTCCAGATTCTTTCTCATCAGGCTGATATAGGTGGCCCCCGCCTCAAAATCGGCGCGCGAAAGGTTGTGGCAGGAGTGCAGGAGCCGCTTGCGCGCCCCCGTCTCCTGACAGATCGCGTCGGCGGTCTTCTCGTTGGACATCTCGATATGGAAGACGACGGGGATATTTTCTGTTTTCACCTTGTCGATGAGATAGGCGACGGTAGCCGCGTTGGCCTCGCTCTCCGCCGCGCATCCAGGGAAGGCCGCCGAGTAGGCGAGGCCGTATTCGTCCGCTAGATAACGAAAGGGGAAACGGTCGCCGAAGACGAGGCGGCGATGCCTGCCGCCGACGGCGCTGCGGAGATCGCCGTCGAGTTTTTCCAGCTCTTCGATATACATTTCGGCGTTCTTTTCATAGAAGGGACGATTTTTGCGGTCGACGAGGATGAGCCCGTCTCTGACTGCGGCTGCCATCTTTGCGGCGTTTCGCGGCGAAGTCCAGATATGCTCGTCGTATTCGCCTTCATGCGCGTGATCCTCTCCCGCGTCCGCGTCGTGCCCCTCTTCCTCCTGCATTCCCTCCACGTGCTCCTCCTCCACAGGAGAGACGCAGCCGATGAGCTTCAGCACCCGCGGCCGTTTTTCGCCGTCAAGGGAATCTATGATCTTCTCTGCCCACCGGTCGTTTTCTCCTCCGATGCAGACGAAGAGGTCGCAGTTCTGGATGTCGATGATGTCCTGCGGCGAGGGCGAATAGGAGTGGCTCTCCATGCCCGGCTTTAGGAGCATGGAAAGATTCACCCTGTCGCCGCCTATCGCGCGCGCAAAGTCGTACGGCGGGAATATCGTCGCTATCACCTTGGGGCGGCCGTCGGAGGGCGTCGCCTCCGTCCGCGCTCCCCAGGACGTGTATGTCAGGGCGGCTGCCAGCGCCACGATGGCCGCGCCCGCAAATAGATATTTTTTCATGATTATTTGCTTACCTCCGTGATTTTATTAATTTCTGCGGGATACGGAGGGACTTTAATTGTTCATCTTTGTCTTCAGCAAGGCGGGCGTCCGGAGAGGAAAATGCTGCTGCGGCAGCAGAAAGAGGCGAAGATCGGCCGCGGACGCCGCCGGGAGATCGCGCGGCGGAATGGGCGCAAAGCCCTCTTCCTGCCATCTGCTCAGCGAGAGACACAGGTGACAGCTCCCATCGGCGCATGGATGGAGGGCGCGGTGCAGCGGCAGCTCCGCAAGGAGGGAGAGCGTCGTCAGAAGCAAAAGCAACGCCGCGAGGCGCAAAGCGTCCCGCCGCTCGCGGAAGATGGTCATACCTCCTCCGCGCCGCCTTCGCAGCCGCAGCGCCCGTAGATGACCGTCTTTGACGGGTCCAGCTGGAAGGAATGATCTGCCAGCAGATGTCTTGAGAATTCCTCCGCCACTGAACAGTCTAGGTGGGTCAGGCCGCCGCAGTCGAGACATTTCAGGTGCAGATGCCGGCGGCAGCTATCGCCGCAAAGACGGTAGGAGGCGGATTCGCCCTTCTCGGAGATATATTTCAGCGCGCTGCCGTCCGCCGCCATCCTTTCGAGCTGACGGTAGACCGTCGTCCGTCCTATTGGGCGCCCCTCTTCGTGGAGGAGACGGCAGAGGTCGTCGACCGTGAAGCAGCGTGAGGGATTTTTCCTAAGAATCTCCGACACCGAGTCGTGGTGCTTTGTCCTGTATCTGCCGCGCGGGGCCACGTCGTCTCACCTCTTAAATTGCAATCTGTTTTCATATTTATATCACAGAGGGACAAATCGTGCAAGGCGGTATTGCCGGCGGCGGTGAAAATATTATCCGCGTTATAAAATTCCATATATTTCTGTTGCAAAGATACCCGGCGGGCCGGCAGGCAAAATACCGCTGAGACATTCACGCGCAAGTGGTATAAAATATATAGATGCCCGCGAAAAGATCGGAGCGCGGCACGATAAATGGAGAAATGGAGACGTAACGGATAAATGATAGAAGAGACGACACGCGAAAAAATTAAAAATTGGGGCGCGAAGAGCCTGGCAGCGCTTTTTGCCTTGCCGCTTTTGTTTTTTGCACCCGCGCCGGCCTTTGCGCTTACGGAGGCGGAGGTCAAGCCCGCGCTTTTCAAGGCGCTGGGGCACGGGGTCCCTCAGAAGTACCTTTCGTCCTTTGCCGGAGAGCTGACGCGCGCCGACGCGCTGCGCCTCTGTTTTGAGGCGATGGGCTGGGGCTTCGTCATCAAGGCGGTGGATCAGATCGGCATCCTTCCCGAATGGCCTGAGGTAGAGGGCGTCTCTTATATCGCCTCGACGATGGAACCGCTGCCGCCGGAGGCGGTGCGGGCCGACCTCGACGCTTCCGTGACCGAAGGAGATGTCGCGCAGATCGCGGCGTGGCTCGGCGAGTGCCGGAGGGGGGCGCGCTGGAAGGCCTCCTTTGCCTGGGAGGGTACGGAGCTGATTATGGTCAAACACGGCGTCGGCAACCCGGCGGGCCCCGCGAACGGAGATCTGAAAAAGGGCGCGGGGGAGCCGTTGTTCGCCGCGGTGCTTGCAGTCGATATGAAAAACATCCCCTGTCAGATCGCCACCGCGGTGATGGTGGGGGCGAACAAGGCGCCTCTTGCGACGATCGCGGGGGAGAATTACGGCGTCGTCGGCGGCATCAACGGCGGCTATTTTGCGGGAGCGAAGCCGATCGGCGTGCTGCGCCGCCAAGGCTACACCGATAATGCGAAGTTCTGGCCGAACCGCTCGGCCTTCGGCTGGAACGAAAGCGGCGAGTATGTCTTTATCGACGGCAAGGAGACGGCCGGCATCGCTTCGGATCGCCGTTTCGATAAATTCACGGAGGTGCTCCAAGCGGGGCCGCTGCTCGTGAAAAACGGGACGCCGTCGGCGAATAGGGAAAATATCCAGCCCAACGTGCTCGATTTCCGCCACCCGCGCACCTTTGTCGGCACTGACGGCAGGCGGGTGCTCTGGGGCGTCGTCGACGGGCGCGACAACATGCACAGCGTGGGGATGACGATCGAGGAGCTGCGCCGCCTCTGCGGCTGGCTTTCGCTGAAGACGGCGCTCAACTTAGACGGCGGCGGCTCAAGCTCGCTCTGGTGGCGCGGGATGACCTTCACGCAGCCGAGCAATGCGAGCGACCTGGAACGTCCCATCCCCTATGCTATACTTATGTTCGAGCCGGGAGCCGGCGTGCGCCGATAGGATTTTTACGCAAAGAACGCTTTGCCCGTTGCTAATATTCCCCAGAGGCTGTTAAACTATTGAATAAAATCAAAAGGTCAGAGTGAATCCGATGAAAAAACGAGGGTAATAGAGATGGCAGAAAAGAGATATGCGTTGGAGCTGGATTACGGCGAATGGCAGGAATATATCGAAAAGGAGCTGGCGGAACCGAAGTTCCGCGCCGATCAGATATGCCAGTGGCTTTGGCGGAAGCATACGGACGACGCGGGGGAGATGACGAACCTCTCAAAGCCGCTGCGCGAAAAGCTCGCGGAAAAGATGGACTTTGCCTATCCGGCGCTGGTGCGCGGGCAGCGCTCGCAGGACGGGACGCGGAAGTTTCTCTGGCGGCTGCGGGACGGCGAGTCCGTCGAATCGGTACTGATGAAATATGGCGAGCGGCTAACGGCCTGTATTTCGCCCCAGGTCGGCTGTCCGCTGCAATGCACCTTCTGCGCCACGGGGCTCTCAGGCTTTGTGCGCAGCCTAAGCGCGGGAGAGATCGCCGGGCAGGTGCTTTCGATCGAGAAGCACATCGGGCGCGAGGTGAACAATGTTGTCTATATGGGCATGGGCGAGCCCTTCCTTAATACGGATGCCGTCCTCAGATCGGTGAGGATGCTGAACGACCCGAAGCTGCGCAGCCTCGGCATCCGCCATATCACGATATCGACCTCCGGCGTGATCCCGGGGATAAAGGAGCTTGCGGCCTCCGGCTTAGGCGTGCGGCTCGCGGTCTCGCTCCACGCTGCCGACGACGAGCTGCGCAGTTTCTTGATGCCCGTGAACCAGACCTATCCGATTGCCGAGCTGCGGCGCGCGATGCAGGAATACCAGGAGGCCACCGGCGACCGCGTGACGATAGAATACGCGCTTTTCGGAGGGGTCAACGACAGTGTGGAGCGGGCGCGCGAGCTGGTGCGCTTCCTCAAAGGGATACACGTCTTTGTCAACCTTATTCCCTTCAACGCCGTCGACGGACGCTATGAGAGGCCGAAGGCAGAGGACGTTCTGCGTTTCCGCAGCATACTTCAGACCGCCGGCTTTGAGACGGAGATCCGCTCAGAACAGGGCGCGGACATTGATGCGGCCTGCGGGCAGCTTCGCCGCAAGACGCTTGGCGGCGAAGCCGCGCCGCTGGAAGCGCCCTCATATTCCCTTACAAAGGCCGACATGAACGCCGAAAGAAGGCCGGTAAAAAGCCCCGAAAGAGCGGAAAAGCCCGCCGCCTCAGAAAGAGTGGGAGCTCCGCGAAGGGAGGCGGCGGTGAAAACCGCCGCGCAGCCTTCCGGCGGTTTTATCGCCAGCCGCGGCAAGCGCGGCCGCGGCGGCCAAGACACGCAGGAACGCGGCCGCGGCGGTAAGATGAAGGAGCCACGTCCCAGCTACCGGGGCCAAAGCGGCGGTGAAGAGGGGCCGCGTCCCGAGCGGCGCGATAACCGTCAGGCGCGGGAGTTCCCGCCGAAGAGCGACGCCTTTCCGAAAAAGGCCGCCGACGGAAAACGCCGCGGGGATAAAAAAGAGCTTCGCGGAGCCGCGGGTAAGGGCGTCGCCGGCAAAAAACGGACTGCAAATAAAAAAGCCGACATGCAGCAGGGAGCCTTCAGCAAGTTTTACGGCGCCTCGGGAAAGTCCAAACGGAGCAAAAAATCATAGATTACGGGGGATTTAGATGAGATTTCTCTTATTTTTGCTGATCGGAACGCTGATTTTCGGTTTTGCCTTTCCGGCGATGATCTTCATCATCGGCTTTATCGGCCTGCTGATCTGCGCGCTGATCTTCTATAAATTTCTCACCGGAGGGCCTTCGTTCCGCGTCTATACCTCGCGCGACTTCTCGCCTCCTAAAGACGGGGAGCGGACGGGCGGGCGCCGGATGGTATATACCGAGGAGGAGCCCGAAGCCGTGAGCCGCGGGCGGCCCAGACACCCCGACGCCGTCAATGTGGCGGCCGACGAGGAAGAGATCGAGGAGGCCTGCGAGATCGTGGAGCTTCCGGCCACCGCGCTCAGAACGGACGACGAGTGACAGAAAGAGGCGGACTGAGCATCTTCGCAGCTTGAGCGAATAAAAGCGCCCGCGCGAGAGATATCCCTCGCGACGGGCGCTTTTTTATGGCTTCTCCCCTTTTGGGGGCACTTCAAAAACGCGGCGGCGTTTATTTATTTTTTAATCGAGTTGCCGGTCTCAGCCGCCTATTGCGGCCTCTTGAGCACGAAACGCCGCCGGGGCGCGGCCGCCGCCGGCACGGGCTCGCGCCCGGGCTGCGCCCTGTCCGCGCTGTCTCGTTCCGCCTTTTTTTCGTCTTCTTTTCTGTAGAGCACCTGGCTTGACTTGGAGCCGTCACGATAGACCGTGATCCCCTTGCAGCCCTCTTTCCAGGCGAGCGTGTAGGCGTCGAGCACATCCCTGACGCTGCATTCGTGACGGAGGTTGATCGTCTTGGAGACGGCGAGGTCGGTGTATCGCTGGAATACTCCCTGCATGCGGACGTGGGCCGAGGGCGAGATGTCGTGGGAGGTGACGAAGACCTTTTTTATGACCTCTTCGGGCAGTCCCTCTTTCTGGGCCTTCTCATAATAGCGGTTTACCTGTTTCATGATCACCTTGGAGCCGTCCGTCTGTGTACGCACGCGCGTGTGCTCCAGCGCGAAGAGCGGTTCGATGCCCGATGAACAGTTGGCGAGCAGCGCGATCGTGCCCGTCGGCGCGATGCAGGTGAGGGTCGCGTTGCGGCGTCCGAGGTGGGCGAGCGTCTCCGGCACTCCCTTCTCTTTTCCTAGTGCCGCGGAGGTTTCGTGCGCCGTCCGCTGGATCTCCTTCATGACATTTTCCGCCAGCGCGCGGGCCTCGCCGCTGTCGTAGGGGATGCGGAGCTGGAAGAGCAGATCCGCCCAGCCCATGACGCCGAGCCCGATCTTGCGCGTCAGCTTTACGGCCGCGGCGACCTCCGGCAGCGGGTAGTGGTTGACGTCGATGACGTCGTCGAGGAAGCGCGTCGCTACCGCTGTGACCTCGCGCAGGGTTTCGTAGTCGAAGGCCCCATCCCTTACCATTTGGGCGATGTTTATCGAGCCTAGGTTACAGGCCTCGTTCGGATAAAGCGGCGACTCGCCGCAGGGGTTCGTGCTCGAGAGTTCTCCCAGGTCGGGCGTCGTGTTGCCGCGGTTTATCGCGTCAAGGAAGATTATCCCCGGGTCTCCCGTGCGCCAGGCCGAGTCCGCGATCTCCGAAAGCAGCGCCGCCTCTTCGCCCTGGGGGTCGTTCTGGACCCGCTCCATGAAGTCGTCGAAGACGCCGACCGAGATGTTGAAGTTTGTGATCGTGCCGTCTTTATCCTTGCAGTGGATAAACTTTCTGAGGTCGGGGTGGTCGATATTGAGGATGCCCAGATTGGCGCCGC
>CAKSWL010000089.1 GCA_934511335.1 uncultured Cloacibacillus sp.
CCGTCGCTGTGATGGATTGCACATGGCTGACCGCTATGCGTACTCCTGCCGTAACGGCGCTGGCTGCCGATGCGCTGCATCCCCACGCAAAGACCTTCGGCATGTTCGGCTGCGGCGTGCAGGGCATCGGCCATGTCCGCTTTATCGCAAAGGCACTGAGGGAGCTGGAGTGCGTCTACATCTACGACAAGCTCCCTGCAAGCATGGATCGACTGATTGAGCAGGTTGCGGACGAGGTGAAGATTCCCATCGTCAATGCATCCTGCCCGGAAGAAGTAGTGAAGAGCTGCGAGGTGCTCAGCTCTGCTACCTTTATCGTCCGTGAGCCGATGAAGCTGGTCAAGAAAGAATGGGTCAGAAAGGGACAGACGATCTTGCCCTGTGACCTCAACACCTTCTGGGATCCTGAGATCGCGCTGACCGCGGACAAGTACATCGTCGACAGCATCGACGAGCATGAGCTGTTTGCCGGTATGGGTTATTTCCCGGATGGTCTGCCGAATATCGTATGTCAGACCGGCGAAGTGCTGGCTGGTATTGCAGAAGGCCGCACGAGCGCAGATGAGCTCATTGTGTGCAGCAACATCGGCATTTCCACCAACGACGTTGCTATGGGACAGGTTATCCTGACCAAGGCTCTCGAAATGGGTATCGGCACAAAGATGAAACTGTAAACATCCGCATAGGACACACCTGACCCTGTTCCCGGAGAAAGAAGGAGAGTTTTCTCAAAGCGTAAACAGTCGGTGTGCGCCGGCATCCCGCTGCACGCCGGTGTTTTCTTTATATCAGTCATCCACTTTGATGGAAATGAGCAAAGTATGGAACAAGCGAGAGAAACATGGCCAGGCGCATCACTTCCTACACCTTATGCTTCGGGACGCTTTTTATGATGTCGCGGTAAAAATGTACCGCGCAGCGCCGCCATTTTGATCACGGACAGAAGCTGGAGATGCTTTCAGCCGGCTCCAGGCTTTTGTCTGAAATGACGTACTCCCGTTAGACCTCGTTCTTTTAGGCTGCGTAGGGCTCCTGGCCAGCTGACGAGGTTTCTGCCGTTATCACTGAGACTGCGTATTACATTTTTATTCAGCATGCTATAATAAAAGTTAATAAAATGCCCTTACGCGAGGAGTAGATGAGCCTGTGGAAAACGAAAACAAGACAGCGGAAATACGGAGCGAAGCGCAAAATACGGAAGATAATAAAAAGTATATCGTGTATGTGATCATTGTGTTTATAGTTGTCGCCGCGGCCGGAGGCTGGTGGTATTTTAAGAACGAAGAAAAGAGGAAGGCGGCGGCCGCGGCCGCCGCGATTGTGCCGCCTCCTGTCGTTTCGGAGATGACGGTCGGGCGCTCAGACGTGCCGGTCACGATGGAGTATACGGGGCAGACGGCGGGTTTCCGGCAGGCTGAGCTGCGAGCCCAGGTCGGAGGCATTATAAAGAAAAAATCATATAAAGAGGGAATGCCGGTAAAGGCCGGACAGGTGATGTTCGTCATCGACCAGGCGCCCTACCGCGCCGCGGTGAACAGGAACTACGCCTCTCTGAAGCAGAGCGAAGTGCAGATGAACCTGATGAAGACCGACTATGAAAGAGCTTCGGCGCTGTATAAGAAAAACGCCGTTAGTAAGGCGGAGTACGATAGGGCGGAGTCGAATTTTCAGGCTTCAAAGTCGGCGGTAGAGGCGGCCCGCGCCGCGCTGCGCCAGTCTCAGATAGACCTCGAATGGACGACCGTCAGGGCTCCGATCTCTGGCTTAAGCGGCAAGGAACGGTACTCTGTCGGCAACCTTATCGAAACGGGCGGACTGCTGACGACGATCGTACAGTCTGATAAGGTCTACGTGGATTTCGCGATCCCCGCCGATACTTACCGTAAGAACGCTCAGCTCATCGAGCGGGGGATTCTCAAAGTGAAGGCCGGCGGCCCCCATGTCGAGCTGGCTCTCGGCGACGGCACGAAGGTCGACAAAGAGGGAAAGATCGACTTCCAGAACCAATTTGTAACGCCGCAGACCGCTTCGATCAACGCCCGCGCCGTCTTTGACAATAGGGGCAACGCCCTCTATTCTGGTCAGTTCGTGCGCGTTTATGTGAAGGGGTATTATGTCCCCAATATAATCCAGGTGCCGCTCAAAGCCGTCGTACAGGCCGGCGATCAATCTTTCGTTTATAGACTTAACGGCGAAAACGTCCCGGAAAAGGCTGAAATTACGATACTTAGAACGATAGATAATACCTGCCTCGTCGGAAAAGGGCTCAGCGAAGGGGAGAGGATAGTGCTTGACGGGGTGGCCAAGGTGCGGCCCGGTGAGAAGGTCGCTATAGAGGGAGCAAAATAAATGTTTTCCATAATGTTTATAAAACGGCCCATTCTGGCGACCGTTTGCTCGATAGTCATCGTCATCGCGGGGATCGTCTCGATATACACGCTTCCCGTCGCGCAGTTCCCTGAACTGGTGCCGCCGCAGGTCACCGTCAGCGCGCAGTACCCCGGCGCGACGCCGGAGGTCATCGCGCAGGTTGTAGCCGCGCCTTTGGAAACGCAGATAAACGGCGTCGACGACATGATATATATGAACTCCGTCAGCAACGGACAGGGTAAAATGACGCTTACCGTCACTTTCGAGCTCGGCACCGACCCAGATCAGGCGACGATCAACGTCAATAACCGCGTCCAGATGGCGACGCCCTCGATACCGGCGGAGGTGCGCCAGTACGGTATCATCGTGCAGAAGTCGTCGCCCAATATCCTGCTTATCTTTTCGCTGTTTTCCCCGCAGGGGATATACGACACTACCTATATAAGCAACTATGCGCTGCTCAACGTTGTCGACAGTCTTAAGCGCATCCCAGGTGTCAGCGACGTCAACATTTTCACAAATCAGGATTATGCGATGCGCATCTGGCTTAAGCCTGACAAGATGTCGCAGCTGGGCATCATGCCGGCGGACGTTGCCGCCGCGGTAAAGGACCAGAACAGCCAGTATGCACTTGGACGCTTCGGAGACGCGCCCTCCAAGGCCGACCTCCAGAAGACCTACATCATGACGACGACCGGCCGCCTGACTACCGAGGAGGAGTTTGAAAACATCATCATTAAGAGCCTTCCGGGCGGCGAGACGGTCTACCTCAAAGATATCGCGCGCGTACAGCTTGGCGCGAAGAGCTACAGCTTCTCCGGCACCCAGAACGGCACGCCGGCCGTCCCCATCGGAGTCACCCTTGCGCCGGGAGCCAACGCTATACAGGTGTGCGACGAGGTCAAGGCCCAGCTTGCCGATGCGCAGAAGAAGTTCCCCAGCGGGCTCGTCTACGATATTCCTTATGATACTACTACCTTCGTCCGAGTCTCGATCGAAGAGGTCATCATCACGCTGATAGAGGCGCTGGTGCTGGTGTTCCTCGTCGTGCTGCTTTTCCTGCAGGATCTCCGCGCCACGATAATCCCCTGTCTCGCCGTTCCCGTTTCCATCATCGGGACCTTTGCGGGACTCAAGGCATTTGGTTTCTCGATCAACACGCTGACGCTTTTCGGCGTTGTCCTTGCCATCGGCCTGGTCGTCGACGACGCGATCGTCGTCATTGAAAATGTCGACCGCCATATGGAAGACGGACTGACGCCGTTCGACGCGACCTGCAAGGCGATGGAAGAGGTCACGGCGCCGGTCATCGCCATCGTCCTCGTGCTGACCTCCGTCTTCGTGCCGATCGCCTTTCTCGGCGGCCTCACGGGCGAGCTGTATAAACAGTTCGCGATTACGATCGCAACCTCCGTCATAATCTCCGGCTTTGTAGCTCTTTCGCTCACTCCCGCGCTCTGCGCGATGATTTTGAAGCCCTCGGAGCACAAGCCGAAGTTTGTCCTATTCAGATGGTTCAACTCCTTTTTCGCCAAGCTGACTCACGGCTTCTCCTCCTCGGTGCGCGTGATGCTCAAGCACGGCATCATTGTCTTTGCCGTCTTCCTGCTTTTTGTCGCCGCGACGGCGCAGATGGCGCTGACGCTGCCGACCTCGCTCGTTCCTGACGAGGACCAGGGGATTATCATGGAGTCGATGTCCCTGCCTGACGGAAGCTCGCTGAATCAGACGGAGGCGCTGGCGAAGCGGGTCTCGGAGATAACGACCTCTCTGCCGGAGGTGGAGACGGCGCTAATTTTCTCCGGGTACAATATCATCAACTCGTCCAACCAGTCGAACTACGGCGCGGGCTTTATAAGGCTCAAGGACTGGGATCAGCGCAAAGGGCTGGGGCAGGATTCGTTCTCTGTCGCCAACAAGGTGATGGGGAAGGCCTGGAACATCCCTGAAGGCCAGGTTTTCGCCTTTAATCCGCCGGCAATTATCGGGATGAGCACCACCGGCGGCGTTGAGGGATACCTGCAGAGCCGCGTCACCACCGACGCCGACGAGATCGAAAGCGTCGTCCAGAAGTTTATCGAAGAGGCCGACAAGAGACCGGAGATCGCGAGCGTCTCGACGACTTTCTCGACGAAGGTGCCGCAGTATTACGTATATATCGACAGAGTAAAGGCTAAATCGCTCGGAGTCAGCCTGGCCGACGTCTTTGGCGCGATGGGCAGCATCTACAGCAACTATTATGTCAACGATTTCGACAAGATGGGGCGTACCTTCCAGGTACTGATCTCGTCAGAGTCGAATTATCGCGACCGCCCCGACGGCATTAAATACACTTACATCCGCTCGGAAAACGGCGACATGATCCCGCTGGAGTCGCTGGTCGAGCTGCGCCCGACGACGGGGCCGGACACGATGGAGCGCTTCAACGTCTTCCCTGCCGCAAAGCTGACGGGACAGCCTGCCGCGGGTTATACCTCCGGCCAGGTAATAAAGGCCCTCGAGGAGGCCGCCTCCACACTGCCGGAGGGCTATACCTTAGCCTGGACCGGCACCGCCTATCAGGAAAAACAGACCGGCGCGGCGACCATGATCGCCTTCGTCCTTGGCATAATAATGGTCTTCCTCATCCTGGCGGCGCAGTACGAGCGCTGGAGCCTTCCCTTCGCGGTGGTCCTCTCCGTTCCCTTCGCGCTATTCGGAGCCTTCGTCGCCACGATGATGCGCGGCTTGTCCGATGACCTCTATTTCCAGGTGGCGCTGGTCACGCTGATCGGGCTTTCCGCGAAGAACGCGATTCTGATCGTCGAGTTCGCGCTGGAGGAACACCAAAAGGGAGTCCCGCTGATGCAGGCGGCGGTAAACGCCTCGCACCTGCGTTTCCGGCCGATAATAATGACCTCGCTGGCCTTCATACTCGGCGTTTTGCCGCTTGCCGTCAGCACCGGCGCGGGCGCGGCGAGCCGCCATTCGATCGGCACGGGGATAATAGGCGGCATGGTCGCCTCCACGGTGATCGGCATCTTCTTTGTGCCCTGTTTCTTTACAATGGTGATGCGGCTTTCGGCCCGTAAAAAGGGCCCAGCATCTGAAACGGCCGCTCCGTCGGCGGAAGTGGAGGCGAAGTAAATGACTACCAGCGCGCTTTTAGCGGCACTTTTTATCGGGTCGTTCTTCCATATAGACCTTGGCCCCAAGATAACGTCCCCGCTGGCATACGACATGCCCCCGGCCTACGTAATGACCGTATCCGGCGACCTGTCGGCCGACAAAACGCCGGCGGCGGAAAGGATAACGCCGAATACCGCCTGGTGGACGCTCTTTAACGAGCCGGTCCTCAACCAGTGCGTCGACGAGGCCTTTAGGCGCAATCGCGACCTGGAGTCGGCTCTTGCCGCCGTCGCCCAGTCGCGCGCCTCGTTCAAAGTCGCGCGCGGCCAGCAGCGCCCGTCGCTGAACGCCCAGCTTGACGTATCGCGCTCATACATTGTGGGAGGCGCGGACGGTAAGCCTGAGGAGACCAACGTGCTTGAACCGGCCGGCGGCATCAGTTACGAGATGGACCTTTGGGGAAAGCTCCAAAAGGCGACGCGCGCAGCCAGAGAAAACATCCTTGCGACGGAGGCGGCGAAGAACGTCGTGCGCCTGTCCCTCGCCGGTGAGGTCGCCAAAAACTATTTCTCGCTGCGCGCCGCGGACCGGCAGATACAAATCGCTCAGGAAAATCTAAGATCGCAGCAGCGGACCCTTGAGCTTAGCCGATATCAATACGAACAGGGGCAGGTGAGCGAGCTTGACGTCCGCCGCAGCGAAGCCTTGGCCGCCGCTACGGCCGTTCAGCTCCGGCAGCTTCAATTGGCGATGACGCAGTACGAGACCTCGCTGCTGCTTTTGATGGGCCGCGACCCTCAAGAATTTGCGTCGCGGGAAGTGCCGCGCGGCGCGTATATAGCGGAGCTTCCACCGTGCCCAGCCATTCCGGAGGGACTTCCCGCGGAGCTTCTGACGCAGCGCCCAGACATCCTGCAGGCCGCCTTCAACTATCGGACGGCGCTTGCCAACATCGGTTCCGCAAGGGCTGCGCAATATCCGACGATATCGCTCAGCGGGCTGATCGGAAATATCAATGATTCCCCGAGCACGATGTTTGACGGACCGACAGGCTGGGCGGCGGCGGCCGGCCTTGTCGCGCCGCTCTATAACGGCGGGAGGCTTAAGGCGAATGTAAAGAAGAGCGAGGCGGCGGCGCAGCAGGCCCTCGCCCAGTACTACAAGGCCGTGCAAAATGCGATGAAGGAGACGATCGATGCCATCACTGCCAATGAAAAGAGTGCGGAGATCGTAAACTTCGAGTTAGAGCGGGAAGAGGCGCAGCGGCGGGCCTACGAACTTGCCAAGACGCAGTACCTCGACGGAATGACGAGCCAGCTTGACCTGCTTGATGCGCAGCGCAGCCTTCTTGCCGTGCAGCTGCAGCTTGAGGAAAGCCGCGCCGACCGTCTCAACTCGGCCGTCAGCCTCTGCCTTGCGCTTGGCGGCGGCTGGCAATACCGCGCCGGCGATGATTTAGAGACCAAAGAGCTGCCCACTCCCTGGAAAAACAAAAAATCTGTGGAAAAAAAGCGGTAATTTTGCAAAAAGGGCTGGCATAGTTCGAAAAGGTATGCTATTATATCTCCCGTTGATTGCGCGGATATAGCTCAGTTGGTAGAGCATTAGCTTCCCAAGCTAAGGGTCGCGGGTTCGAATCCCGTTGTCCGCTCCAAAAAACGCCAGCGTAGCTCAGTTGGTAGAGCAGCGCACTCGTAATGCGCAGGTCTCCGGTCCGAGTCCGGACGCTGGCTCCATTTGATACATCAAGCCCCCGCAAGGGGGCCTTTTTTGATGCCCCGCCGCTCTTGTTAAGGTTGTTAAAAGCCTGTTATAATCAAAGGCGGCGGGGCTTTTTTGTTTTTGGCGGCATGTCAAGCCCGTCAAGGCATATCAAAGCCTGCCAAGCTTAAATCAGCACTAAAAGCTTTGATATTCGGCACTATAAGGGCCGCTTTAGTGCTTGACCGGGAGGGGACGCGGTTGCTGACTGAGTTGTCTGTACAGAGCTTAAAACCGAAGACGCAGCGCTTTATGAGGGCCGACAGGGACGGGCTTTATCTAGAGGTGGTGCCCGGAGGGCAGAAGTATTGGTGGTTCGTATCGCAGGCCGGCGGCAAGAGGAAGAAGGTCTCGCTCGGCAAGTGGCCGGATGTCTCGCTTAAGGAGGCGCGCGAGCTGCTTGTGCTGAAAAAGCGGGAGGCGGGGATCGCCTGTTTCTCCCCCGAGGTGGAGGGGGTGCTTTTGTCCGAGATTGCGGAGGAGTGGTACCGGGTGCGTAT
>CAKSWL010000090.1 GCA_934511335.1 uncultured Cloacibacillus sp.
TCAACGGTTTCCTAGGATATAATTAACAAATATGGCAACCGTTTAAAGCTTAAGGAGATAGATAATGAGCGCGGCAACGAGTTCAAACATAAAATGTATGGCTAAAGTTTTCGAACTTTTTTTCCGATACAGACTAGAGCTTTCGCTTTCAGAAACTGTTTTGCAGTGCGAAGCGTCTGAGGCTCAAATTAAACCTATATTGGAAAAACTTACAAAACGAGAGTGGCTGTTATTCTCAAAAACAAAAAAAACATACCGCTACGGCATGAAATTACTGCCATTTACAAGAGAAGAAATACTAAAGGCGGAACTGGTACGACAGTTCACTCCGATTATGAAACAGCTTTCTATTGCTTGCAATCAGGGCACGATGCTTAATTTCCTTGAGGGCATAAAATCTGTATGTATACAAAAAATAGACCCTAAAAAATCGATACACATTGCAACTAGAATAGGCGGAGAATCTCCGCTGCATGCAGGAAGCAGCTCAAGAGTCCTTCTTGCCTACGCGCCGGAAGCTGTACGCGTCAGCGTCATCTCCTCTCCTTTAAAAAGATATACCCCATTCACCATCACATCTCCGGAAGAACTTAGCAAATCCTTATTCGAGATACGCAGAACCAGGTGCTGTTCCAGCATTGAAGAAATAATTCCGGGGGCCGGTTCTGTATCATGTGCGATCTTGGATGAAGGCAACAACTTACTTGCCGCACTCTCGATCATCGGCACGCGCTTTGCCTGTGAGAAGGAGGGGGCTCTCTGGAAGGTACTTCTCCTCGAGGCCGTCAAAAAAGTTAAGCTGGCATAGACAAAACAGAACATTGTAACCCCCGCCTGTTTGCAATATAATTGCAAGCAGGTTGCCGAGAGGGGGAGTTTTCTTGAATACAGAAAAAATCTTGAGCAGCGCCGGATTGCGTACTACGCGCCAGCGCAGGGTTATACTTGAGCTGCTTATCCGGCGTGGTTCGCCGATGTCGCACAGCGAGATTCTTTCGATGATCGACGACCACTTGGACCGCGTCACTCTTTACCGCACGCTTGAGACGCTGAAAAATTCCGGCATCGTCCACCAGGTACAGGGCATCGACGGCGTGTGGCGCTTCTGCGCCCACGAGCAGGATACCGACGGCTGCCCCGGAGACCATCCGCATTTTCTTTGTCTCTCCTGCGGCAGGATGTTCTGCCTTCCTGATCAGAAGATGCCGCGCGTCAACGTTCCCGAGGGGATGCAGGTAGAGGGAAAGCAGTTTGTCGTCTACGGCACATGTCCCGACTGCGCCGTGCAAAAATCGGAAGAAAAAGGAAGAGAATAAATGAAGATCACTACGATCCCGCTCGAAGAGGCCGTCGGACTGCCGCTGGCCCACGACCTGACACAGATCGACGCGAAAAACCACAAAAAATCCGCCCGTTTTAAAAAAGGACAGGTGATAACCGAGGCCGACCTTGAAACGCTGCGCGGCATGGGACGTGAAAATCTCTCGATCATGGAGATGTCCCCCGGCGACGTGCACGAGGACGACGCCGCGCGCCAGCTGGGAGAGGCCCTCTGCGGCGACAATCTGCGCCTGACGGAGCCCTCAGAGGGGCGCTGCAATCTCGTCGCAAAAAGCTCGGGCATTCTCTGGTATCTCGCGGAGACGGTAAACCGCGTCAACCAGGATCCCGACTGGGTGCTCTCGGCGCTCGCGCCGCACCGCCCGGTACTGGCGGGTCAGGTGGTGGCCGGTTTCCGCATCCGTCCGCTCGTAATGGAGGACTACCGCGTGGAGCGCGCCGTCGCGGCGGTGCGCGGCTGTAAACCTTTCATGATCCTGCCCTTCAAGCCCCTAAGGGTCGGGCTGATCACGACGGGCAAGGAGATCGTCGACAAGAAGGTGGAGGACGCCTTCCGTCCCAAGCTGCTGGAAAAATTGTCACGGCTCAACGGCACACTGCTGGGGCAGCGTTTCTGCACCGACTCTCTGGAACAGATCAGCGGGGCGATCGCCGCTTTTCTGGACGAGGGCGCAGACGTCGTCATCTGCACCGGAGGCATGAGCGTAGACGCCGACGACAAAACGCCGGGGGCTATCCGCAGCCGCTGCCGCAAGATATCTTTCCAAGGCACGCCGGCGCTTCCCGGCGCGATGCTGATGCTGGGCTGGGCGGCTTCGCCGGAGGACGGACGCGATGTCGCGGTCATCGGCGCGCCCGCCTGCGTCGCCTTTGACGACAGGACGGCGCTCGATAAACTGCTGCCCTTCGTATTCGCGGGCATGGAACCGGGAGACCTAGTGCGCCGGTGGGGCGTCGGCGGCCTCTGCGAGCACTGCCCGGTGTGTCATTATCCGGCCTGTTCTTTCGCCGCCGGCAGTTAAACACGCGCCGCTGAATATATGCGTCAGCCGCGTCACGGCTTGCCCAGACCGCGGCTTCGACGTATTGATATACGCCTGCTCCCCGCTCGGGGCAAGCCGTTTGGCGTCAGCCGCATCTATTCAGCGGAACAGGCGCTAATTGTGATAAAAAATATGTTAAAGACAAGAGGAGATGAAATATGAATATCGAACTTTTGAATAGAATCAACGAAGAGGTACAGGCGGGGGGATATGGCGTGCTTTGTACCGTTACCGGCGAGAGCGGCTCTACGCCGCGCAGCCGCGGGGCTTCGATGTGGGTGCGGCCGGACGGCAGTATTGCGGGAACGATCGGCGGCGGGCTCATCGAATACGAGGCCATACAGGAGGCTTTGCTGCTGATGAAAAGCGGAGAGCCTTCGCGTACCTGGCACAAGGAGCTTACGGAGCGCGACGGCATGGCCTGCGGCGGCGCCGCCGACATTTACATGGAGACGATCGGCCAATGCGACGAGCTCGTCATCTTCGGCGGCGGGCATGTCGGGCGCGCCGTCGCCGAGCTGGGAGCCTTCGCCGGTTTCCGTGTCACGGTTTGGGACGAACGCCCCGAGTTCGCCAACGACGAGCATATTCCCTGGGCGCGCAACATCGCCTGTCCTATCGACAAAATATATGAAAACGGAATCACTCTGCACGAACGCAGCTATGTGGTGATCATGACGCGCGGCCACGCGCTCGACGCTGAGGCCGTCACCGTAACGGACAAAAAACCTGGCGCCTATTACGGCATGATCGGTTCGCGCAGCAAAATAGCGACGGTGCGCAAGATGCTGCTCGAGCGCGGCGTGAGCAAAGAACATCTCGACCGCATATACCAGCCGATCGGGCTGCCGATCAAGGCCGAAACGCCAAACGAGATAGCAGTATCGGTGATGGCGGAGATAATCGCGGTAAAATATGGCGCCGACGTGGCAAGGATGCGCGGATAGATAAAAATAGAGCAAGAGAGCGAAGCCAAATGTACGGCGGCTCCGCTCTCTTGCTTTTCGTATTTCAGTTATTTCTCAGCCGTCACGGCGAAACCGCCGTCTTTTTCTTTCCACTCCGTCTTCCATCCGGCGTTCTGCGCGAAGCGGATGACGTTTTCACGCGAGGTGACGGTATCGACAAGTATCTCCACGCTGCCGGAGCTCATCCGGTCGAGCACCTTCTTGGTCTCTATCACAGGCTGCGGGCAGGAGAGGCCGCGTGCGTCGACGATCTTCTTTTCCATCTCAAAAACCTCCTATGCCATCTTATTTCTGAATCCGAAACCAACGAGCAGGCAGAAAGCAAGCCCGATGATCGTCGCAGGCGCGCCGAAGGCCCCGATACCGGCGCCGGAGCTCGCAAGCGAAAAGTTATGCGCGAAGGCCGCGCCGACGAGCATCCCCATGATGAAAGAGCCCGCGTCAGAATCGCCTTCGCCGGACATGATGAGCATTCTGCCCGGGCAGCCTCCCGCGAGGGTAAAGGCCAATCCCGAGAGCACCATACCAAGGAAGTTCCAGAGCTGCATCGTATGCGCCACAGGACGCCCCTCAAAGCCCGCATTGAACTGCCCGAGGGCAAGGTTGGTCACAAAGGCCGCGAGAATAAAGGCCGCGATTCCTTTAAAGAGATGCGAATCACGCACCATGATCAGGTCGCGCACCGCGCCGATAGTGCAGAAGCGCGTCCGCTGCGCAAGCCAGCCTACGACGAGACCGGCGCCAAGCGAGATGAGGATGGGGGCGTGCGCCGCGCCGGGGCCCTTTGCGGAGAAGAATACCGGCCCCGTACCCTCAGGACCGAAGAGGGGCTTCACAAAGAGCAGCGCGAGGATGGCCAGGGCCAGCAGCGGCATGACCAGCCCCGCCGCCTTCGGCGTGGGACGCGCCGCGCCGAGACTGAAGCCGTTATAAAGGAACCAGACGCCGATACCGATACCGGTGACGAGTCCCGCAATACCGGCGATGGCGTTCCAGTCGCCGCCCGCCAGACGCAGATAGGCGCGCCACGGACAGCCGAGGAAGACAAGCGCGCCGATCATCGCGAAAAAGCCAAGCGCGAAGCGCACCATCGGCGAAGAGCCGCCGCGCGGCCTGTATTCAGAAAAAGCGAGCGCCGAGGCGAAGGCTCCGAGAATAAAGCCTGCGATCTCAGGGCGCAGATACTGCACGATGGCGGCGCGGTGCAGACCGAGAGCGCCCGCGATATCGCGCGTGAAGCAGGCGACGCAGAAACCCATGTTTCCTGGGTTTCCAAACTTAACGAGCAGCGCCGCGACGACGCCGAGGACGAGCCCCGCGAACGCCGGGCCGTTTTTTGACATAAGAAAACGATCCAAAATGATTACCTCCTGTTGGTTTTATATGTGGATATCACACAGCAACGCGCCGGCAGGCGTACCGGCCGTCCCTTCACATATCAATACAGCAGGCAAGAAAGGAGATCATCCTTCTAAGAGCGGAAATGTGAGGGAACGACAGCAGACGGCGGACTCGGTACACGAGCCGAAGTTGACGGATCACACCATGGCAGCAGTTCCCCCCTCAAGAAATTTTCTCATTTAGCATATCGGTTATTATATACAATAACCCTTTATTTTTGCAAATTACAGCGACGCATTGTTGTGCAAGGGCCTAAACAGGGAGTGACGCCGCACGGCGCTCATTCTTTAGGCAAAAAAGCGCCGTCATTAGAACCATACCTTCAATCATTACGCCTACGCAGAAAAATATAAGTATAAAGCACAATGTACAGAGGATAAAAGGGGATTATACTTGCCGATATAAGGTCATAAGAGAACGAAGCACAAAAAAAATAGATTCACGCGCAGAAGGGGATGAAATAAAATGTCTGCCGATAGAGAAACCAAGGGCGCGTCCAAAAGAGTCAGGCGAAGCCCTGAATTACTTATAAAAGAACTCGATACGAAGATGAAAAAACTCGAGGAGCGCATCTATAAAAAAAACAGGGACGCGGTGCATTATATAGGCGCGGCTATTTTAAAACGCGCCAATTTTGATTTTTCCGCCTTCACACACGAGGACCTGGAAGATATCCAGAACATGACCCCGCGCGGCGAAGATATGGTAACGAAGATAATCAAAAAAGCCAGCCAGAGCTGACGCCCCCCTAATAAACCCCGCAAGACAAAGAGAGGCGGCCTTTCGACCGCCTCTTTTTGTCTTGGCATCTTTATTATTTCGCCGCCCTAAATCAGGAACTGGAAGAGGTCCGGCTTATCGTTAAGATATTCGTAGACGATATTATGCTGCTTCATACGCTCGACAAGCGGCGCGAAGTCCTCCGCGCGACGCAGTTCGATGCCGACCACCGCGGGACCGCGCTCGCGCGAATTCTTCTTGGAATACTGGAAATGCGTGATGTCGTCGTCGGGGCCGAGCACGCGCTCGAGAAATTCCCGCAGCGCCCCCGCCCTCTGCGGGAAACGCAGGATAAAATAATGTTTCAGCCCCTGATGGAGCTGCGAGCGTTCTTTAATCTCCTCCATGCGGGTAATGTCGTTGTTGCTGCCGCTGATGACACAGACGACGTTCTTGCCGCGTATCTCGTCCTTGATATATTCGAGCGCGGAGACGGAGACGGCGCCCGCCGGCTCGACGACGATGGCGCTCTCGTTGTAAAGGGAGAGTATCGTCGTACAAATCTGCCCCTCCGGCACCTGGACCAGCCGGTCTACCACTTCACGGCAGATGTCGAAGGTGATGTCGCCCGCCTTGCGCACCGCGATGCCGTCCGCAAAGGCGTCGATTTCGGAAAGCTCGACCGGCTTGCCCGCGTCAAAGGCGGCCTTCATCGAGGCCGTTCCCGTAGATTCCACTCCCACGACGCAGGTGTCGGGGCTGAGGCTTTTAAAGACGCTGCCGACGCCGGACATCAGCCCGCCGCCGCCGATCGGCAGCAGGATGTAGTGAAAATCGCCGAAGGCCTCGTTGAGAATATCCAGGGCCAGCGTCGCCTGCCCCTCGATGATCTGCTGGTCGTTGAAGGGATGGATAAAGGTGCCGTTCCGGGACTCGCACCAGGCGACCGCCTCGTTGCAGGAGTCGTCGTAGGTATCGCCCGTAAGCACGATGTCGATGTTGTCCCTGCCAAACATCTTCACCTGGGTGATCTTCTGTTTCGGCGTCGGCTTAGGCATAAAAATGGTGCCCTTGATGCCGAGCTTGTTGCAGGCCAGGGCTACGCCCTGGGCGTGGTTGCCCGCCGAGGCGCAGACGACGCCGCGCGCGAGCTCCTCCGGCGACAGTCCGGAGATCTTGTTATAGGCGCCGCGTATCTTATAAGAGCGGACGATCTGCATATCCTCGCGCTTGAGCCAGACATTGGCCCCGTAACGCTCGGAGAGCTGGATATTCAGCATCAGCGGCGTGTTTACCACAACGCTGCTGATGCGCTGTTTTGCCTTCTGGACGTCGTGAAGCTGAGGCCGGTAGTCTGACATCTTATGCGCCTATAGTCTCACATTGATGATCGCCGTAACGCCGACGCCCTTGACGCGGCGAAAACGCTGGATCGGATTGAGCGAGTCTATCGGGATCAGCGCCGTCGCGCGGACGCTGCTGAACTCGCCCTCAAGCTGCGCTACCGCCTTCGTACGGTCGATGGCGTCCTTAGTCGTCGCACCGACCTGGGCCGCCCCGATACGCGTGCCGTCGCCGATCGAAACGATCGGCACCACCTTCGTGTAGCCCTCGTACTTGACGCCCTTGTTAAAGGTGATCGTGTTGATGAAATCATTCATCTGCGGCGAGATGGCCGTCACCAGCCACCCCCCCGCTACGCCGATGGCGCCCTTCTTGAGGATGTCGCCAAGGTCCAGCGCCCTTGCCGCGGGCACGGAGAATGCCATTACCGCACAGATAAGCGCCGCCGCCACGGCGTTGTTGATCTTTTTTTTCATCGTTTCTGTTTCAGTCCTTTCTCTTAAAATGCTACCGAACTCGGCCGGTGTCTCTTGTCGAGGATCTCGATCATGACACGGTCGACCGTTCTCATTCCTTCGCGCGAAACGCGCCCTACATTTTCCACCGTCTCTTCGATAGTTTCGCCGAAGACTCCCTGGGGGACGGCCAGCTTCTGTCCCTTGAGCGCCCACTCCGCCGCGTAATAGGCCTCGGCGGCCGCAGCGCCGACCTTCAGAGCGCAGCTCTCTTTCGCCCCGTCGCAGAGCATCCCCGCGATATTCGCGAGCAGCAGGCTCATCGCGGTGCAGATCTGCTCGTAGCTGCC
>CAKSWL010000091.1 GCA_934511335.1 uncultured Cloacibacillus sp.
TAGGCGTCAACATATGGCTGCTTTGTACCGATTATCGAGTAATCGCCTTTTTCAAAGCGGATGTCAGACATCACGCCACCCCCCTCATTCTTTTTGATGCTATTCTCACCGCTTCAAAGATTTTTTGGTAGCCCGTGCAGCGACAAAGGTTACCGGTGAGTCCATAGCGTATCTGTTCGTCGGTAGGGTCGGGATACCTCTCCAGCAACGCCACTGTTGACATGACCATACCAGGCGTGCAGTAGCCGCACTGTATCGCGCCGGCATCGACAAATGCCTGCTGCACTGGATGAAGCCCTTTATCAGAGGAAAGTCCCTCGATCGTGACAATTTCCGCTCCTTCTGCCTGAACTGCGAGGACAAGACATGAAGTAACTGTTTTTCCGTTCATTAACACCGTGCAGGCTCCGCATTCTCCTTCACCGCACCCAATCTTCGTTCCCAAAAGGCCAAGCTTCTCGCGCAGCACCTGCGCAAGCGTCCAATTAGTGCGCACGTCTATTCTTTGAGGTTTTCCGTTTACCACAAAATTTAGTTCCCGCGTTTCCATTGCATTCATCCTCCTAACACTTTAGCCGGAGTTACATCAACAATTCCTGAGAACCGCCTCTAAGACCCCTCCGGCGACGGCAAGCGCCTTATCTGTGATTGAAAAACAATGTTCTCGGACATCGCGTGGGTCGACATCACCTATTTTTAAACCCTCTGTGATACAAACCGAAGGGTGTATCAACCCTCTGAGCATTCCGCGAATCTGGGCTCGGACCTCTTTCTTCCCAACTGTTCCCACCACATCCCCAGCTTCCACATGATCGCCTATCTCCGCAAACGGTATCAGATATCCGCCGGCAGGCGCCCTTAAAAGGCGTTCTGTCGTATATCCCATCTCCATCCCCGGAATGCCGGTGTTGGGGATGGCACTGCCCTTTGAAATCAAGCGGCCGAGGTAATGTCCGCGCTTTGTTTCCACAACGTAATGAACATCGACTTTGGCCGTAAATCCCGGACCTATTCCGATAACCAACGGGGCCATATCTATAGTAGTTCCCGTGTTTCGTTTAGCCATGATGGCGTCTACAAGTAAATCAGGGCGCAGGCTGGCTATTGAATCGCCATCAGGATCCACCAGAACGGAGACGCCGTCGTTAAAAAACACCTCTTTTGCGGAAGAAATCTTCCGCACCGGCATCCCGTCGATGACACAGTTTCCATTAAAGACGGCAGACGCGGCCGACACAGTACGCCTCACCACTAGCGGCGTGCGCATCTCGAGCGAAAGAACCCGAAAGCCGCTCCGCCACAGCCTGTAAATAATTCCCGTCGCGAGATCTCCGCCTCCGCGTACGATGGCCAATCTGCCGTCTTTTAACATTTTTATCCCCTCAATTGAAATCGCCCAAATAGACCGGCGCTTCGCCGTCCATCTTTATCGCGTCCTTCGGGCAAAGCGCCGCGCAGAGGCCGCAGCCGTCGCACTTGTCAGGGTCGATGTATGACTTTTTCTTGCCATCAACATCGATTATCTTTATCGCGTCATAGAAGCACCAGCTCGGGCAAAGTCCGCAGCCGACGCACTTATCCCGGCACACGCGGCTCACCGCCGTGTGCTCGCGGTCTACCTTGTCCCAGGTGATTATCTGCGGCAGGGTGATGCCGCGGAGCTTGTTGATGTCGTCGATGTTGCGGTCGACAAGGTATTTCTCGACGCCGTCCAGGAAGTTTTTCACTTCGCCGAACTGCCTCGAGCCGTACATGATCGCCGTGCAGGTCTGTACCGTCGTCGCGCCGCACATGATGCATTTGATGACGTCTTCCCAGCTGAAGATGCCGTTGGTTGCGGAAATCGGCATTCCCGTCGCGGCGGCGATCTTGGCGATCCACTTAAGCGTTATCGGGCGCATCCAGGGACCGCCGACGCCGGCATAGCCGCCGTGCAGAAGCGGACGCCCCGTCTCGATATCCACGTCGAGCGCCGAGAAGCGGTTGACGACCGTAAAACCGGCCGCACCGGCGTTTTTGCAGCGCTGCGCCACATCGACGATACTGACCGCCTCGCTGGTAAGCTTCACAAAGACGGGGATCTTAACGGCTTCGCAGACGATGCGCGTCACTTCCGCCGCCGCTTCGGGAGAATTTCCCAGCTCCTGACCGCTTTTGTAGCCCAGATCTTTGGGGTGCGGACAGCCGAAATTGAGTTCGAGCATCGGCAGGCCGAGGTCTTCCATGCGTCTTGCGAGCTCGTGCCAGCTTTCTTTGGAATTTCCGGAAATACTTCCGACAAGAGTGCAGCCGCGGGCGTCGCATTCTTTTTTCGCCGCCGCCATCTCATGCATCCATTCTTCGGTGTTGTAGGTGGCGAGAAATTCGCAGGAATAGTTGGAATAATTATGCGGCCAGCCCTTCTTATGAAGGACCGTGAAGCGCGGCGAGACATACTTCTGCGCCAGAGGCTCAGGGCTGTAGGTCTTGGCGATGACGCCGCCCGCCCCCGACTCGGCGCACCGGCGCATATATTCGCCGTTTTTGCTTGGCGAGGCCGAAGCGATGACCATGGGGTTTTTGAATTTTACACCGCAATATTCTACGGAAAGATTCGGTTTCATAAAATATTCCTCCAAGAAGTCAGTAAAAATAGTTTGGATTAAAGAGGCGTTTACGCGTCAGATAAACGCCTCGGAAGATAACCCTCCGCTGCTTTTATCTGGGTGCGCCGAGTTTGTTTTTCAGCAGCGAGCATTCCGGGTCGAGCGGTTTATTGGGGTCCTGGTAGCGGAACTCCATCGTCACGCAGCCGAGGGGAATGCTGTAGGGGCCGTGCTTCATGCCGGGAAGGCGTGAGCCGTAGTAGCCCTTGGCCATGGTGAGGTTTTTGTTTGTATCGGTCAGGTAGCCGTCCACAACGTAGATCTCTTCGCAGAAGTCATGCGAGAGAACTTCCGGCATTTCCGTCTTGGGAGGGAATTTCAGCAGCCTGGTGTAGTTTCCCGTCTCAGGGTCATACGAAAGCACCTTCTCCATCGTCCCGTTGTAGCCGCCCTCTACGAGCCGCCATTCTCCGTGAAGATCTACGTCGCGAATTTCGTATTCCTGCTTTGCCATAATAAAAAGCGCCTCCTCTGATTTTATATAGACATTAAGATTTTAATTAGTTGCCTTTATACCAGGATGACTTACAGGTCATCTCGTATACGTTGCCAAGTTTTCTTCCCAATACAGGGTCGTCCAGCTCCGTCTCAAAATAAGGGCTGTAATCGGCCTTAAAAAGAGAGGCGACGGTTCCCGAATAGAGAACGAGCCCTTCCGTGTCGTTCGGGTCGCAAAGAAGTTTCTTCGCCCTCTCCACGAGGTCCATCGCATCCAGCATAGCCGTCAGTTTTGCCTCCTGAAAGAGCTTTTTCTCTCCGTCTGCCTTGATCCAGCTGCGAAGGATAATGTCATCCCAGTGGCCGATAACGTCGCTCAGCCTCCAGAGTTCTTTGCTGACCGTATTGGGGTATATCTGTTTCGCTTTGGGGATGTCTACCGTCTCCAGTTTGCGGTCCGTATGGTCGCTGCCTACGCCGACATATATTTCCTCTTTATCAAAGAAGAGGGCGAACTCCGCCTCTCCGGAGTGGTCGGTCTCGTCAAGTACCTCGAATTGTTCTGACTGCGTAATTTTATCGACAAATTTCACAAAGTACACCGGCGTCTTATCCGGGGCTGGGATCCCCTCTTCTTTCAGCTCGTCGATATGTGCCTGGACCGCCGCCTGGTCGCGTCCCGTATACCCCGCGTTGATGATATGCCTCGGGATGAAATCGATCGTCCTCGCTTCTCCGTCCTTTGCTAAAACCTTAAACTCCACACTACCTACTCCTCTCTCATGAGATATCGATCAATATGATATGCAATTATTGTAAATGAATGTGTTTAATTTATTTACATACAAATTATCTATTTTGGATACCAATATGTCAAGAGGATACATACGCATTAAAATAAAAAAGAGAACCTAATGCGGTAGGTTCTCTTTTAAAGCCTGTTGTAATATTATTTGCTCTATTCTCTTTTAATTTTTCACGCATTCCTCTGGATCTCTTATCAAAGCGGCATAACTATGTTCTAGATGGGCCTTCATCGCAAGGCGAGTCTTTTCCGCATTTTTGTTCCACAGCATTTCTACCAGACATTCGTGCTCGCTGATCACCTCATGCCAACGATCTTTTCTTTTGAGCATCAGCAGTCCCATCCGCATTACCTCATCCTGAACGGTGCTCCAGAATTTCAGGAGCCGCTCGTTTTTCATGCTCTCGACCAAAAGGTAATGGAATTTTAGGTCGAGCGTCGTGAGGGTATACACTTCGGTCGCCGACTTCATCTCGTTTAAGATCGAATCCAGCTGTCCGGCGATCACTCGCGGCTCGCCGTTTTGCAGCAATTCATCTATCGCGGCATACTCTACAAGGTTGCGTATCTGAATGATCTCGTAGACGTCGGCGATCGTGACGGGCCTCACCTGCATCCGCTTCCCCTCTCCGGGAACCAGCCACGACTCCTGTGACAGCCGTTGGATCGCCTCGCGCACCGGCGTGCGGCTCACCCCCAGGCTTTCCGAGAGTTCGCGCTCTTTTAGCACGGAACCAGGAGGGTATTTAAGCGATATTATCCCCTCCTTGATTTTTTCATACACCTGTGCCGACAATGATTTTTCTTCCATTTCTTTCACCTCGCAGGATAGAATAACATATTATCTGTATTATTGGTATACATTTTTTATTATTGTTCATATTTATTTGTAATTTTCCACTAAAAAAACACTTACAATATTTTTATACAGAACTAACGCCGTCTATGTCGTTTGCGCTATATATGAATAAAACCGGGAAATGAACAATTTTTCCCGGTTTCTGTTTTCGCCGCGATAGTTATTTTTATAAAGGCCGATGGCATAAAATTTATAAGCCGGCGTTTGCGTGATACCGGCGGCAAAATATCTGGCCAAGCGGGGCTACATACTGTCGAAGTCGTTTACGATCTCCAGTTTTTCCAGGTGCCGCGTATAGTTGAGGCCGCAGATGCAGAACCCCTTTTCCGGGTCGTGCGTTAGGACGCCGTAGGCGGCGTTGTCGAGATGCAGCCTCCAAAAGCAAGGGCGTTCGATCCCCAAAGCGCCGGCCAGCATCGGCTTTAACAGCGCCCGGTGCGATACCAGGGCAATGTCTTGCCGGCATATTCCGCTGCGGTCATCTCCAGCTCGCGCAGCGAACGCCGGCGCACCTCCCAAACGCTCTCAGCGCCGCGGACTCGGAGGGACTCCGGGTCTGTCAGCCATGTATGCCACATCTCGGGAAATTCTGCGGTAATCTCGCTTTGCAGACGGTTCTCCCACGGTCCGAACGAGATATTTTTAAACCCTTCTTTTATGACCGGCTGGATGCCAAGCCGTTCGCCGAGAATTCCGGCGGTCATCGTCGCGCGCGACAACGGGCTCGTGACGATATGTTCTATCCCCCGGCCAGTCAAACACTCAGACAGCGCCTCCGCCTGCCTGACGCCGTTATCGTTGAGGGGGAAGTCTGCGCAGCCTCTGATGCGCCGTTCTCTGTTTCCCGCGCATTCCCCATGTCTTATGAAATATATCGTCGTCTTCTCCGCCACCGCGTCGCTTCCTCCCGTACCTTCCGCCTTTGGATATATAAAAACATTGGGGAAACGCGCCGAAGATACGTCATTTCCCCAATCTCATTCGCGAGTGTCGCCCCGGCGCCGCGGGAACTATCTGATGATCCTCATTTCCCGCGTCGTCTTGTTCAGCGCCTCGGCGGTTCCGTCCGCCTTTACCGCCACCAGGTTTTCAACGCGCATGCCAAATTTCCCTTCGATGTATATGCCTGGCTCGATGCTGAAGACGTTGCCCGGTTTAAGTGGTTTATCGTTGCCCTCGATGATGTACGGATTTTCGTGCACCGCGATGCCGACGCCGTGGCCGACGCGGTTGAAGAAATATTTCCCGTAGCCGGCGTCGATTATGACCTTGCGCGCCGCGCGGTCGACCTCTTCGCCCGTCGCTCCCGGCTGCACCGCGGCCTCTCCCGCCGCCTGCGCCCGGCGGACTATCTCGTATACTTCGCGCTGCTCCGCGGTCGGCTCGCCGACGAAGAAGGTCCTCGAAGTATCGGAGCAATAGGATTTATAACGGCAGCCAAGGTCGAGGATGATGACGTCCTGTTCCTGGATGACGCGCTGGTCCCCGCCGTAATGCGGCATTGAGCCGTTGGGGCCGCTTGCGACGATCGGTGAGAAGGACATCTCGTTGCAGCCGGCCTCTTCCAAGAACTCGGGGATCTTTTTTACGATGTCGCGCTCTTTCATCCCCGGCTTTATAAAGAGAAAAAGCTTATCGACCACGGCGTCGATCAGGCGCGCGGCCTCCCGCAGCCTGTCCAGCTCCTCGGCGTCCTTCTGAGAGCGCAGCGGGGCAAGGATATCCTGACCGTTGACCAGCTGGATGTCCATCGCGTCGCGCATCGCGAGCATATCTACCGCTCTTACGCCGTCGTTGAAAGCGATCTTGCCGCCGAGCACGCCTAGATGCTCGCAGCCGCGCTTAAAGGCGTTTGTGAACCCCTCGTGATCGTTCCATTCCGCATAAAAGGGAACGTCGCCGAAGGCCTTCACGATCTCCTCTTTATAGAGCAGAGGCGTCATTGCAAAACATTTTCCATTTTTATCGACCATCAGCCCGCGCACGCGCTCATCGGGATGGGTGTCGAGCTCGCCGATATATTCAAGGTCTGAGGAGGGGCCGATATAAAGCGCGTCGAGTCCCCTCTTCTTTAGTTCTTCCGCAAGTTTCGCTACTCTTTCGGTCCTTATCATTACTGAATCACCCTCCAAAGTTTTTCGGCGCCGCCTGCCGCGTGCGCGGCTTAATAATACCTTATTAAACCGTATCGTTACAATAGTATTAGGAAACCGCTGATAATATGCGACATTCGCGTCACGCCCATGCCCCGGCCGTCGCTCTAACGTATTAATTATACGTATACGCCTTGCGTGCCGCTCTTGAGCTGCCTGTTCAGCGCCCGGCACATCTGATAGACGAACCAGCCGATTCGCACAAAATTATAGATTTCGGCTCTTTGGCCGTGATCAGCGGGAGGTACGCTGGTCATATTCCGGCTGATTTTCAATTGATCAGCCTTTCTTTAGTAATCCTGCCGGATAATGACGAGAATACTTTGAATAATCTGCTTGTACGTACCAAAAAAAATAAAACTTTAATTGACACTTATCAGCAAATGCCGTAATATAAATGGTGCAATTTCGCACTTAATTTCAATAAGGAGGCAAAAGTTGTGAAGAATCATTGGATCATCACCACGGCAGTCGTTCTTGCGCTCGGTTTCTTTACTGTTGCGTCTTTTGCTCCCGCGGCAGAAGCAGCGGCGAAAAAAGGCAAGGTCGCGATCGTGACGAACACCGTTTCGCAGAACGAAGAAGAGTACCGCTCCGCTCAGGAAATGGTCAAAAAGTACGGCGACCGCATCGTCCACGTCACTTGGCCGGATAATTTCATGGCCGAGCAGGAGCAGATGGTAAGTATCGTCGCGAAACTTGCCTATGATCCTG
>CAKSWL010000092.1 GCA_934511335.1 uncultured Cloacibacillus sp.
TTCTTGTACATGGCTGTCCACGTCTTTACGGAATCAGGACTTACTCCTGAGGTTTCTGCGATATGCCTTCTTGAGAGGCCCTGTTTCTGCATTTCGACGGCTTTAATACGTTTTTCTGTATTTCTCTTTGACATAGAACAAACCCTCCTTATATGTTTGTTTATACAATGCTTGGAGGGCTGATTTTACTATCTTGATTTAGGGGCGCTGTTCACCATGTCGGGGGCAAAAAACAATGAGGCTCGGGAAAGAACTCCCGAACCTCCGCAGGAATAGACCTTAATACTTGAATAAGCGCACCGCTAAATCTTTATGATCCCCAGCGCGTTGAGGAAGATGACCAGCACGAGGACCGGCGTCACATAGCGCAGCAGCACGCGGATAAAGGACACCCGCCCCTCGTTGTGCAGCATGCCGCGATTGCTCAGCTCGTCGGAGAGGTCGCCGCGCTTCATCACATAGCCGGTGAATATCGCGATGCAGAGACCGCCTATCGGCATCGTCACGTTGGAGGAGAGATAATCGAAAAGATCGAAGAAACCCTTGCCGAACACCGTAATCCCGCCGAAGTACCCGGAACCGTCGGCGGAGCCGGCGGCAAGAATGCCGATCACGCCGATGATGAGACAGTTGATGAGCGACGACTTCTTACGCGAGATATTGAACTCCTCGGCCATCCAGATCGTCGGCACCTCGACCAGCGAGAGCATCGCGCCGTTCGCCGCAAAGGCCGTCAGCAGGAAGAAGGCGAAGAGGAGCACCTGCCCGAAGGGCATCTGCGAGAAGACGAGCGGAATGGTGATAAAGAGCAGTCCCGGCCCCGCCCCCGGCTCCACGCCGAAGGAGAATACCGTCGGGAATATCGCAAGCCCCGCGAGCATCGAAATGCAGATATCGGCGACCGCGATCTTGAGCGGGGAGGTCGAAAGTTCGGCGTCGTCGGTAAAGTACGAGCCGTAGGTGATCATCGTCCCCATACCGAGCGAGAGTTTGAAGAAGGCCAGCCCCATCGCCGCGAGGATGACGCCGGGCGTCACCTGTTTGAAATCCACGTGGAAGAGGAAGCGCAGGCCGTCGCCCGCGCCCGGCAGCGTGAGGGCGCGGATGACGCAGATTATCAGCAGCACGAAGAGCGCCGGCATCATCACCTTGATGGCCCGCTCGATCCCCTTAGCCACGCCGAGAGAGATAATCGTTCCCACCACGACAAGCACGACGATCTGCCAAAATATCGGCGCCAGCACCGTGGAGGAGAAAAATGGCGCCTCCGCGCCGCCTGCCCCGATCGTCGCGGCGAAAAGCGCGGCGGCGCTATCCTTCGTGATATCGGAAAAAGCCCCCGTCGCCGCCTTGAATGTGTAACAGTAGACCCAGCCGGCGACGCAGCTGTAAAAGAACATGATGAGATACGAGGATACCGCGCCGAGGAAGCCGATGCCCGACCAGGGAGTACGCGGATTTCCCGTCAGCTTCTTAAAAGCGCCCACCGCGTTCAGGCGCGAGCGGCGGCCGATGACGAATTCACTGATCATGATCGGAACGGCGACGCAAAAGACAAAGAAAAGATAGATGACGAGGAAAGCCCCGCCCCCGCCGGTGCCGGTCATATACGGGAACTTCCAAATATTCCCGAGGCCAACCGCCGAACCGAGAGCGACCATAAGGGCCGCCAGGGTGGAACTGAAACCGTCTCGCTTGCTTCCTGTGTACATAAAATATCTCTCCTTCAGTAATGGCATAAATAAAAAAACAACCTGATATGGTCGTCTAATTCTACACCAAATCAGGCTATTTCACAGCAAAATATACGTTTGAAATCAGAGGATGCTTTGAGAAGAATTTTTTCGGCGGCTTTTACTCAAAAACCTTCGTCACATAGGGCGAGGTCGAGGCCGCCAGCATCGCGGGATAGTCGGGGCGAAAAGACAGGATGTCGCCGACACTGAGGTCGGGACGCTCCTCTATGTCTACGAGCAGATGGTCGCTGGAGGCTGTGATGATGCGCACGCCGACGTCAAGCGGCTTAAGCCCCGCGATGTTGACATCCTGCTTCCCGACGGCGAGAATGCCGCGGCGGCGCTCTCCCCTGTCCTTAAAGACGGGGACGTCGCCGAAGGCGTCATGGCCGATCTCGCCCACAGGCAGCGTCGGCTTCGTGCGCACCTCGACGAGCTCCGCCTCCAGCCGCATCGTATCCTGAGAGAGCCCCGCGAGGATCATGCCGAAGGAGGTATCGCGTCCCAGCAGTATCGCCTCTCCGATCCTCAGGTTATTGAAGGCCTTCGGCAGATTGCCGCGCCTCATCTGAACGAAAGAACCGGTGCCGCCGCCTGAATATATCGCAAGCGGACGGCCGAGCGCGGCCTCGACCGCCCCGCCGCAGGCGGCCAGCGCCGCAAGGTTCTCCGGCGTCGGCAGTACGCCGCTGGCGCAGGAGAAGTTGGCGCCGACGCCCGCGATCTTCATTCTGCCGGCAAACTTCGCCAGCCCTGCGGCGACCGCCTCCGCCTCTTTGAACCAGAAACCCTCGCGGAGGTCGCCCATGTCGAACATGACGACGCACTTTACCTCCGCGCCGCGCCTCTCACAGATACCGGCAAGCGCCTCGGCGGCGCCCATATCGGAGATAAGCGTATAGTCGCAAAGCTCGGCAAGCTCCTCCAGCTCGGAACGCATCGGTATGCGGATCAGCGCGAACTCGCAGCCCACGCCCGCCTCCTTCATCCGGCGGATATTATCAAGACGGCTGTCCGCTATAGTCCTCACGCCGGCGGCCTCAAAGGCTCGCGCGATCTCAGGGAAGGCCGACATGCCCTTGGAAACACCCCAGACGTCCACGCCGTACCGGGCGCATTCTTCAACGATATAACCAGCGTTTTTTCTAATATTTTCCAACTTGACCATCAAGAGCGGGTATTTGATCCTTTCCTGCGCCAACGGCACCAGACACACCTCCCGGATGAAATTCATTAAATCGCAACGACTGATTATACAGCTTTGAATAAAATTCTCTACTCTGTGTTAATATATTACATTATTATATATCAATTCACATAAGGAGGCATCATGATGAGCAATTTACCGATAAACCCCGATATCACCGATGTCCTGAAGGCGTATAAATTTCTAAAAAGCCGCGTGCGCCGCACGCCCACCGAATATTCGCACGCGCTGTCGGCGAAGGCGGGCGCCCCCGTATACCTGAAACTTGAAAATCAGCAGCTCTGCGGCTCCTTCAAGCTCCGCGGCGCGCTCTACAAGATGAACTCGCTCACTCCCGCCGAAAGAGCCCTCGGCGTAGTGACCTGCTCCAGCGGCAACCACGGCCAAGGCGTGGCGGCCGCCGCCCGGGAGCTGCGGATAAAGACAAAAATATTCGTCCCCGCCCTTTGTCCTGAAACAAAAAAAGAGGCGATCAGGCGGCGGGGCGGAGACTTTGCGGAGCTCGTCGTCGCCAGCGGAGACTATGACTTCACGGAGAAGACGGCACACGAATACGCCGCGGCGCACGGGCTCACCTACGTCTCCTCCTTTGAAGACGCGACCGTCGTCGCGGGGCAGGGGACGGCCGGCCTTGAGATGTTCATGGACGAGCCGGACATCGAACTGCTGCTGGTGCCCGCGGGCGGCGGCGGGCTCATGAACGGCGTGGCGATCGCCGCTAAGGCGCTCAACCCCGGCGTTGAAATATGGGGAGTGCAGACCGACACCTCAAATCCCTGGGTCGTATCGTGGGCTGACGGGATCGTAAAAGAGGTAGAATACGGCGAAACGCTCGCCGACGGCCTTGCGGGCGGCATCCCGCAAAGCCTCCTCTCCCTCGCGAAGCTCCGCGTATCTGGGATATTGGAGGTTACGGAAAAAGAGCTGGCCGCGGCGATCGCCTTCATGCACCGCGAACAGCACCAGGTGATCGAAGGCGCGGGGGCCGTGGGGATCGCGGCGCTGCTTGCCGGAAAGGCCCCCGTCAAAGGCCGCAAAACGGGCGTCGTCGTCTCTGGCGGAAACATCGACGAGGCCAAGCTCCTCAAAGTGCTCGCCGAATACAAATGACCGCCGCGCCGCTTTTCCTTCGCCATGACAAAGACGCGGATGGCGTGTGCAGCCGCCGTCCGCGCGGCCTCTTGGGAAGTTTTTACCGCGCCTAAAAACAAATAGGCGCATTAATTTTTTGAATATATTGTTATAATATTATCGTATCGACAAACGTCGATACGATAATATTTTAAAAGAGCGGTGTCTGTTCCGCCGGACATAGCAAGCGCCCTTATCACCACTGCAAAGCCATAACTAAAGAGCGGGGCCGCACCCCGCTCTCTTTCTGTTCCTTTTAGAGACCGGCCCTAGCCGATCGACGGCAGCAGCGGTATCTTCAGCTCCGGCACCGGACCGAGGACGTCCTTCGTCGCGTCAAGCTCCATATCGAAGAGGGCCTGCGTTATCCGCATCTGCGTGAGGTTGTCCGTCTCGTAGCTGATAGAAAAGCGCCGGTAGCCGAATTTCTCGGCGAAGAACGAGAGGTTTGAGTTCTCCCGCCCCGTAAACGTCTGGAACGATTTATGGAGCGACTCCATGAAGGCGGCCTCGTTGAAAAAGGGGTCTTCGTTGACGAGCAGCAGCACCTTGCACTCATCCACCAGGACGTTTTCGCTCCAAATGTCGCAGAGGGTAAGCCCCGCCATCAGCCCCGGGTACTGGTGCAGCAACGGCAGCACTGAGTGCTCGAGCTGTTCGGAGTAGGAGAATACCATCGTAAAGCCGAACTCCAACCCCCCGTTGCGTCCCGGGTCGATCATGTTCTGGCGCGCCATCGTGCCGACGTTCCCGCTCTGAAAGCTGCGCAGATAGAGAAACTCGCTCTCCATCTCGAGGGCGAGTCCCGCGAGGCTGCCCAGCAACGGATTATAGAGCCTGTTCACCGTCACCGGCGAGTAATCTTTTCCATAAGGAACCCACGGCGCGATATCCAGGTCGATGTTTTGGTCCCAATAGGGGAGTACGGAATTTATCATCAGCCGCAGCCTCCTTCCATGATTTGTCTAGAAAGATTATAGCATCACGGGGCGGCGCGGTAAATCGCGGCGGACGGACAAACAGGGCAAACGCGCAAAATACGCCCCACGCGCCCCTTTCGCTTCCGCAGTTTCGCAGGCGGCGTCCGCTCCGATAAAAAAGGGCCGCTGCGCCTTTTCGCGATCCTCCCGTTTATTCAGTGTTTTTCCCGAAGGTTTATCAGCGCTCCAGGTGCCACTTCGCAAAGAGCTCCGCCACCGTCATCTCCTCGCGAATGCCGTACCGTGTCAGCGCGAAGTCGTACTTTACGGGGTCGCCGGGGCAAATTTCTCGGAAATTCTCCGTGATTTCCACTGCGGCCTTGCCGTTCGCACTCTTTGACGAGCAGAGACCGAGCGTCGTCGTGATGTTGAACATGTGGGTGTCGAGCGGTATCAGCAGCTCCGCGGGCGAGAGCCCCTGCCAGCCGCCGGGGTCGACGTCGTCGCAGCGCACCATCCAGCGCAGAAAGAGGGCCATACGCTTGCAGGCGCTGCCCTTTGACGGACGCGGCAGCAGAAACATGTTATCGCGCCCCGCGCAGCGGTTGAAGGCGTCGGCAAAATTCTCCATCGCCTCGCGCATATCTCCCCGGTAGCCGGAGACAAAAAGCCCTTCGAGGCTGCCGCAGCGGCGCAGCACCTCGCCGGTCGCGGCAAGGAAGCCGCACATTTCGCCGCAGTCGGTGAAGCGGTGAACGAAACCGCAGAGCTTCTCCTCGTGGTCGCGCCGCGCGCTGTTTTTAAGATATTCGGCGGGATGGGGGCCAAGCGCATCCAGCACCTTTTTAACGCTCTTCAATATCTGCGCGACCTTGCCGTAGGCGAGCCCGGAGGCGATGAGCCCCGCCACCTCGCGATCCGCCGTCTCTTCATAATCGTATAAAAACTGAAGCGGATCGGGTGAGACGTAGATCCGCCTGTTGTAATCCTCGTATATCTTCTCAAAAATCTTCCGGCTCGCGATCCTGGCCGGCGTCCCCTCCAGCGGCTTCAAAATACTACTTGAGAGTGTTGAAGCCGAAGGTCGGGGCGGTCTTCGGCGATTTGCCCTTTTTGATTTTATGGTAATCGCCGTAGGTGAGCAGCGGCGCCTCTTTAAAGTATACAGACTCCCGCACTTCGCCGATAAAGAGCAGGTGGCTCGGCATTTCTATCGTATTTACCACCTTCGCCTCAAAGGCGGCGACGCTCCACTCCTCGATGAGCGGCGTGCCTTCGCCGGCAAGGCTGTATTTGACGTTCGCGAACTTATCGATGTCGCGTCCCGATTTAAAGCCGAACTGCCCGATAAAGGTCATCGGCGTGTCCTGTTCGAGGATCGCGACGGAAAAGCGGCCGCTTTTTTCGATCATTTCCGTCGTGAGGTTGGCCTTATTGAGACAGGTGGCGACACATATCGGTTCGGCGGTTACCTGCATCACAGTATTGGCAATCTGTCCGTTCAGCCTGCCATCAAGGTCCGTGCTGACGATATACATCCCATAGGTCAGGGAAAATAGCGCTTTCATATCAATGCTGCCCATCTTCGTTGCCTCCTTTGATTTTTATCCGCTGCCTGCTGCGTAAATGTGCCGGACCTCTTAAAGCCCGGCACATCGGTATGATTCTTAAAACATTAAGCTCTTTCGCCCAGCTCTTTGTCGAGCATCGCCAGCGAAATGGGGATCTCGCCGAGCTTCTTGAACTTCGCAAGGATCTCCATCGCGTGCTCCTCTTCCTCGACCTGTTCTCCGACGAACCAGGAGAGCATTCCGCGCGTCGCGTAATCCTTCATCTCCATCGCCATCTCCACCAATCCGTAGATGAGCGCCGTCACCTTCTGCTCATGCTCAAGCGTCTGCTGGAAAACCTCCGTCGCGTTCTTCCACTCGCTGCGGGGGGCGGCGATGGCCTCAAGTAGGACGCGGCCGCCGCGCGCTGAGACATACTCATATATCTTCATCGCGTGCCCCTGCTCTTCGGCGGCCTGTTTCTTCATCCAGTGGGCGCAGCCCTTAAGGTCGTTGGCGTCAAGCCAGGCGGCCATGGAAAGATAGAGGTAGGCGGACTCCAGCTCCGCACGAATCTGTCCGTTAAGCGCCTTTTCCATTTTTGCATCAATGATCATCTTGAATCGCACCTTTCTGTATATAAGAATCACCTTTTTAAATCAAAAACGTTATAAACATCATAGCGCAGATAGTGGCAAAGTCAAGATTAATATACGTATTGTGGTGATTTTAATCATAAACGGCAAAATTTTAATCTTACTTTCGGAAAACCGTCCCCTACCGTTTCATCATCGCGCCCTCCGAGGCGGAGGCCGCCAGTTTAGCGTATATCGGCAGCCAGCCGTCGGGCGCGTCGGGAACGGGAGCGCGCCACTATTTGAGCCGCGAGGCGATCTCTTACACGGAAAGCGCCGCCGACGGTCATGATCGCGGGAATGTCAAGACGCGCCGCGCCCATCAACACCACGGGGACGATCTTGTCGCAGGAACCGAGCATTACGAGGCCGTCAAGGTCTGAGTCCTCGCCATTCT
>CAKSWL010000093.1 GCA_934511335.1 uncultured Cloacibacillus sp.
GATGCGGGCAGATTGCGGGTATTGGCAAAGGAAGCGGAAAAAAGTGCCGGTACATTCGGCTTGGATACCATAGCGAGGCAGACGTTGAAGGTATATCATGGACTGGCCTCCGGCAGGAATGGTGCTTAAGTTGAGTAAGGTAAAGCGCGAGGTGATCCGGCTTGGCATGCAAGCGGCGGTAAAATATCCTCGCTTATTTCCCGCGGCTTTTTCCAAATACCTCAAAATATCGTGGAACGATAATCAGCGCCGCCGTGCGGTGCGAGAATATACAGCGGATGATTTTGCCGCAGCGTCCGGTGACTTAGGGGATGGAATCCGGATTCTTGATCTTTCATGCACGTCGGGCTTTGGCGAAACTGTACATCCTGACGTGCTGTATATCCCCGAAGGTTTTGGCAGAGAACGGTGGCAGTATGTGATGACGCTGACGCCGCTGCCCCGCGGGATAGAGTATTTTGAAAATCCTGAGTTTCTCGTAAGTCATAATGGAATTGACTGGCGAGTACCGGAGGGAGGAAGCTCTCCCGTCGTGGGGGCGCCTTATGATTGGGTCGGCTATAATTCTGACCCCTCCCTTTATTATGAGAATGGGATCGTCCAGATGATTTATCGCCGGACGGAATATCAAAAAGGCGGGGCGGTCGTCCGGCTGCTTGTAATGCATACTCAAGATGGGGTGGGATGGAGCGCCCCTTCCGTCATCATGGAAGAATATCATCATCGAAAAGATTTAGCCGTCCTGATGTCGCCCACGATCGTAAAAAAAGACGGCGAATATCTGATGTGGTATGTGCAGGGAAACGGCGGGATGTTTTATGTCATCCGCGCGCAGAGCGAAGATTTACACCGATGGCATGACTTTGTCAAGGTAAAAATAGAGGGATTGCCGGAGGGGACTGAGCCGTGGCACGTTGATGTAATCAAAAAAGATGGCGCGGAATTGTTAATGACGCTATGTTATCAACATACCGGCAACTATAAATCTGACCGTGGGATCGCCTTTGCCTCCAGTAAGGACGGCGGCTGCCTCTGGGCTCTCACCGGAGAGCTTATGCTTCCCGGTACAGCGGTTTTTTGTGAAAAAAGCCTATACAGAGGATCTGCCGTTTTTTCAGAAAACGGCGGACTCCTGCTATATTATTCTGGACAGGACGATCGTGACCATTGGTTCACCGCAATCAGGAGGATGACGATTTAGGGAAAGACTGATTAGTCCTCTTTATCATATAAAGCCTGACATATCGTCCGCTGACTAGGGCGTGCCGGCCGCCAAGCAGGCGGCCCCGGAGCGGGGCGGAAGCGTATTTGCACACGCTTGAGCCACGGCCGGGTGTCGCCTGTTTAGCGGATGGCGCATCTGATAGACAAACCAGCCGATTTGCACGAAATCATGGATTTCGGCTCTCTGGCCGTAATCGGCGGCTCCTTGCAGAAGCCCGCGTGGGGGGCCTTTACGATAAGTTAGCCTCAAACCGCCAAGCGTCGCGGCACATGTCCTCTACGCTCCTTTTGGCTTTCCAGTCCAGCTCTTTTTCCGCTTTTTCCGTCTGGGCGTAGCAGACGGCGATGTCTCCCGCACGCCGCGGCGTTATGCGGTAGGGGATTTTTAGCCCGTTGGCGCGCTCAAAGGCCGCTACAAGCTCAAGGACGGAGGTGCCGCGGCCGGTGCCGAGGTTATAGACGGAGACTCCCCGCTTCATATTTTTAAGCGCCGCCGCGTGTCCCTCCGCGAGGTCCATCACGTGGATATAGTCGCGCACGCCGGTGCCGTCCGGGGTGTCATAATCGCCGCCGAATACGCGCAGCTCTTTTAATTCTCCTTTGGCGACTTTCGTGATGTAGGGCATCAAATTGTTAGGGATGCCGTTGGGCGCTTCGCCGATGAGCCCGCTCTCGTGCGCGCCCACGGGGTTGAAATAGCGCAGCAGGGCCACGGAGAATTCAGGGTTGGCCGCGGCGGTGTCGGAAAGTATTGTCTCGCTTATCACCTTCGTCTCACCGTAAGGGTTCGTCGCCGGCAAAAGCGGCATCGTCTCCGCAAACGGCGCTTTGTTGTCTCCGTATACCGTGGCGGAAGACGAAAAGACGAAATGGCCCACGCCGTGCGTCACGCAGGCCTTTGCCAGCTCGATGGTGCTCACAAGGTTGTTGTAATAATAGGCGAGCGGCCTTTCGACCGATTCGCCGACCGCCTTGTAGCCCGCGAAGTGGATCACCGCGTCGATCTTGTTTTCGTTAAATATCCGCGCGACCGCCGCGCTTTCGGTCACGTCCGCTTCGTAGAAGGTGAAATCGCGTCCCGTTATTTTACGGATGCGCTCCAATGTTTGCGGCTTGCTGTTGGAAAAGTCGTCCGCGATGATCACAGGATAGCCCGCCTCCAGCAGCGCGACGCAGGTATGTGAACCGATGAAGCCCGCCCCTCCCGTTACGAGTATCTTTTTCATCTTTTCCCTCCGTATGCGGTCCGTCTATAAATTCTTTCCCAACTCGTACGCCTCGAAGAGATACTTGCGTCCTTTTTCAGCCATGTCCGTTTTGGGATACATGTCCGCCGCGCAGATCATCCCGGCAACGGGCCAGTTTGTAAAGTCACAGGCAAGGCGGAACGAGGATTTGAGCCCGTCAAAGCAGCTTGTTTCCGTATCACCGGCGGTGGCCAAAAGCACCGCGCGTTTTCCCTTCACACTGACCTTGGAGTCCGCGGCGAAGAAGGGCAGCAGCCTGTCCCACACCGATTTTATCTGTGCGCTCCATGAATAGAAGTAAAGGGGGGAGGCGAAGACGAGAACCGCCGCCGCCGCGATGCCGTCGTATACCGCGGCCATGTCGTCCCGCTGGATACAGGGAGCGCCGGTGCTCCAGCATTTGCGGCAGTCGAGACAGCCGTTTAATTTTTTACCGGCCAGGCGGATCTTGCGCACTTCATAGCCCTTCTCCTCCGCGCCCTTTGCCAGAGAGTCGGCGAGCTGTTCACTGTTGCCATCTTTGCGCGGACTTCCCAGCAGTATCGTCACCACTTTTTTATCGCTCATCGTGAATTCCTCCAAATCATGATCATATCCAGCGTCTATTATATTATTATTGCCTGAAATAGGCTAATGAGGGGCTCAGGTGCTACAATTTATAATTAAGGTTGCGAGGCTCTGTGCAGGGCGGGCGTTCTTATTGAGGCCGCCGCTGGTGGAGCGGGATTTTTGCGGGTAAACAGCGTTGCGGCTACGTGGTAGAATAAAGCGGTATAAAAATGGGACTAGGAGGAATAAGGATGTTACTGTGCCGTGATTTTAAATTTGATGCAGCACATAACCTTATACATTATCATGGCAAGTGTGAGCGTCTCCACGGCCACACCTACCATCTGCGGGTGATGCTGGAGGGCGAGCCGGACGCGGAGGGGATGATCTTCGACTTTGTAGAGCTCAAAAAGGCCGTCGGCGAACTGGTGCTTTTAAAGCTTGATCATGCCTATATCAACGACATTTTGCCGCAGCCGACCGCGGAATATATCGCGATATGGATATTCAGGGAGCTTGACGGGCCGCTTTCCCGCAGCAACTGCCGGCTTCACGAGATATGGCTGTGGGAGACCGAGAGTTCCTTCGTCGTCTGCCGCCGTGAGGATATAAAAGATGCGTGACGTACAGAACGAAGCCGACCACCGGAATATGGCGATAGACCGCGTCGGGATCCGCGACATCTCCTGGCCGATCTCCGTTCCCGACCGCACGAACGGCACGCAGGAGACGGTCGCCCAGGTGAGCCTTTCGGTTTCGCTGCCGCAGGACTATCGCGGCACGCACATGAGCCGCTTCATCGAGGTGCTCGGAGCGCAGGAAAAACGGGTCACCTTCCATAATATGGAGGAGCTTCTGCAGACGCTCAAAGAACGTTTGAAGGCCCGCGACGCCCACGCCGTCTTTGAGTTCCCCTATTTCATCACAAAGAGCGCTCCCGTGAGCGGCGCGAAGGGACGCCTGCGCTGCGACGTCCGTTTTGACGCGGCGCTTTACGGCGACGATTTTGACCTGGTGACGACGGTGACTTCTCCGATACAGACGCTCTGTCCCTGTTCAAAGGAGATATCCGAGTTCGGGGCTCACAATCAGCGCGCTCACGCGGTGATGGAGGTGCGCCTCGCCGGCTTCGTCTGGCTCGAGGAGTTTGTGCGGATAGCCGACGACTGCGCCTCGGCGCCGATATACAGCCTGCTCAAGCGGGAGGATGAAAAATATGTGACGGAGCGCGCCTATTCAAACCCGCGCTTTGTCGAGGATTCCGTGCGCGAGCTCGCGCTCGCGATGGAGGCGGACGAACGCGTGCGGTGGTACCGTGTGTCCGTAACGAGCCACGAGAGCATACATAATCACGATGCCTTCGCCGTGATAGAGAGGGATAAGCGCGGCGGCGGAGAGTCACGCGCGCTTACCTGCCAGGAAATTTTATCAGGCTCGCCAAGGCGGACGAAGGACGGCATAAGATGACATCAATAAAGAAAGCTCTGCGGCGCGCCGTGCTGAACGACGGCGGCGTCGAGCGTGTGAAGCAGCGTCATCCGTGGATATTCCGCGGCAACTTAGTTCAGGCTCCCGTCTGCGCGCCGGGCGACATAATTTCATTCACCGACAAAAAAGGGGTGGTATTGGGCTGGGGGCTGTGGAGCGAAAGCGCGCTCTGCCTGCGCGTTCTCTCCTTTGGCAGCCATGAACCGGATCAGATGGAGCTGCTGCGCCGCCGCATCGAACGCGCGCTTGAGATACGCAAGTGCTGGTGCGCGGGAGAGGAATCGTTCCGCTGGGTGCACGGAGAGGGAGACCGGCTCCCCGGCATAACGGCGGATCTCTATGGAGACGTCCTTTCCTTGCAGCTCTCGGTGATGGGGTGGTACCGTCACGCCGAGGAGGTGGCGAAGATTTTCCGTAAAGTAAAGAAATTATCCGCCGTCATCCTGCGCAACGACACCAAGCATCTTGAAAAAGAGGGCATCCCGCGCGAGGTCAAGCCGCTGCTTGGGGAAATGCCGCGCGGCCCGCTTAAGGTAAAGATCGGCGGCAGCTGGGAGCTCGTCGATATCGCCGAGGGGCAGAAGACCGGCGCCTATCTGGACGTTCGTCGCGTCCCCGCGCTGCTCGACCCGCTCTACAAAGAGGCGCGGGTGCTTGACTGTTTCTCTTATCAGGGACACTTCACCCTCCACGCCCTCCGCGGGAAAGCGGCGGAGGTCACGGCGATAGACCAGTCGCAGGCCGCGCTGGACCGTGCGAAAGAGAACATCTTCTTAAACGGCCTGCCGGAAGAAAAGGTAAAATTCCGCTGCGGCAACGCTTTTGATATAATGCGCGAGATCGATGCCGACCGCGTGCGGTATGACATCGTAATAATGGACCCCCCGCCTTTTTCGCCCGCGCGCGGACAGCTTGACTCCGCGCGGCGCGGATACAAAGAGCTGGCGGTGCGCGGCTTCCGCAGGCTCGAGACAGGCGGACACCTTGTCTTCATGTCCTGCAGCCACGCCTTCACGCGGGATATGCTGCTTGATACGCTGGGCGACGCGGCGAAGGACGCCGGCGCGGCCTGCCGCGTCGTGCGGGAGATACACCAGCCTCAGGACCATCCCGCGCTTCTCGGAGCGCCGGAGACGGATTACCTGAAAGGATTTGTCATAGGAGTCGAGGATCGATGATCAAAGAAACAAAGGCCGTGATATTTGATTTTGATATGACGCTGGCCGACAGCAGCTACGCGATACATCACTGCTCGAACCTGCTCGCGCGGAAGTTTGGGCTTAAAGAGGTCTCGCACGAGGTGGTCCTCGCGGGTATCGGACTGCCGATCGAGGATTGCTGGCGC
The DNA here is from genome assembly GCA_934511335.1 of uncultured Cloacibacillus sp. Classification (GTDB taxonomy): domain Bacteria; phylum Synergistota; class Synergistia; order Synergistales; family Synergistaceae; genus Cloacibacillus. Next base: position 5,854 of record CAKSWL010000093.1, read on the forward strand.
CTGTACTGGGGAGATTTTCGGGAAGAGTGGCTAGGCTATTACCGCGACGAATTCCGCGGCGTCGAGCAGTCCGGCATCCGCCTATTTCCCAACACCGTCGCAGCGCTTGAAAAACTTCGCGGCGCTGGGATCAAGACCGGCGTCGTCTCTAACCGGCGCTTCGCCCGCCGCGTGGTCGAGGCGACGAAACTCGCCCCCTATATGGACGTAATCATCGGCCTTGAAGATGTGGCGCGGGCGAAGCCGGACCCCGAGGCGCTCTTCAAAGCCATCGCCGCGCTGGGCGTCGATGCGCCGGAGGCCGTCTACGTGGGCGACACGGACATCGACATGAAGACCTCCGTCGCCGCCGAGGTGCGCGGCATCGGCATGACCACGGGGCATTTTGGAGAAGAGGGGCTCTCCTCCGCGGGCGCGTGGCGCGTGTGCTCCGACCTCATCGAGATCCCGGGACTCTTCGGCCTGAAATAGGAAGGGCGAAATGGTCAGACACTACACGCCGGAGGGGAAAAAAAGAACTTTCCGCATCACCTATTGGCTGGGTGTCGCCATCATCGCCGTGCTTTGGATCTGGGCCTTCAAGTCTTACTTCGATCGTTATGAATACCTCCATCCGGAGATAACCTGGGCGGTGCCGGGAATAGACACTCAGGTAATAGAGGTCAAAGGACTGCTCCTTTGGAAAGAAAGCGTCCTGCTCTCCCCGGCGGCGGGGACGCTCACCTATCCGCTCGGCAAGGGCCCTGTGCGCGTGCCCCGGGGAGCGGTGGTCGCGCGCGTCGGCGGCCGCGAGGTAAAGGCCTATCAACAGGGCTATTTTGTCGCGGGGAAAGACGGACAGGAGTCAAAATGGCGTTACTCGTCGCTCTGGCCCGCCGACCGGCAGGAGTTCGCCTCCACGGTGAAGCTGCATTACCTTTCCGACAATACAGCCGCCATGCGGGGGCAGATCGTGGGCAAGATCATCGAGCAGCCGCAGGAGCTGCGCTTCATCGGCTACATGCCGCTGCGGGGCGATGTCGAAGAGCAGATAAAACGCAAGAAACTGCGGGTGCGCATCGACAGCGAGGATACGGTATCCTTGGCGAAGATACGCGTCACGCAGGAGGCCGGAAATCTGACTAAGATCTATCTGACGATGCCGTGGTTCCCGCCCGAGTTCATCCTCTCCCGCAACTACACACTGATCGTCGACGCAGGGCAGACGGAGGGGGCGCTTGTGCCGCAGAGCGCGATAATCGAAAAAGGCGGCCGCACGGGAATCTATATGGTGCGCGGCGCGCACGTCCACTTCGTCCCCGTGGAAGGTAAAAAGCTTGCCAATAATAAATTTCTTGTGACAAAGGGCATAACCGTAGGCGACGCGGTCGTCGAAGAGGGCGCCGCCGCCCGTGAGGGAAGGATCCAGCTATGGTAGTGAACATCGGTGAAAATATCGCGTACATAAGGGAAGAGATGGCGCGGGCCGCGAAAAAAAGCGGGCGCGGGCCCTCGGAGGTAAAGCTTATGGGGGTCACGAAATATCACCCCATAGAAATGATGACGGAGGCGGCCTCCCGCCTTGACCTGATCGGGGAAAACAAGGTGCAGGAGGCGGCGGGTAAGCGCGCACTCTGGCCTGCGGCGGTAAAAAGCTGCCCTTGGCATATGATCGGGCATCTGCAGCGCAACAAAATAAGG
>CAKSWL010000094.1 GCA_934511335.1 uncultured Cloacibacillus sp.
TAGATTTCTCTTCTTCTGGCGATCCTTTCTTCCAGATGGCGCATTTGTCCGCGGCCGACGGCGGCCAACAGGTTGCTCATACGGTAGTTGTAGCCTATCTCCGTATGCTCGTACCAGGGGGCGCCGTCTCTGGCCTGGGTCGCCCAGAAGCGGGCTTTTTGGATGTATTCGTCGTCGGAGAGGAGCATACCGCCGCCGGAGGTGGTGATTATCTTGTTGCCGTTGTAGGAGTAGACGCCGACTTTGCCGAAAGAGCCGCATTTTTTGCCGTCGTACGACGCGCCTAACGCCTCGGCGGCGTCTTCCAGTATGGGGACGTTGTATTTATCGCAGATGGCGCAGATCTCGTCCATTTTCGGCGGTTGTCCGTAGAGCTCGGCTACAATGACGCATTTAGGCATTTGCCCGGTATTTACAGCGTCGTCGAAGGCCTTTTGCAGCGCTTGCGGCGACATATTCCACGTCTTTTCGTCGGAATCGATGAAGACCGGCGTCGCTTTCTGATAGATTGCCGGGGCGACGGAGGCGATGAAGGTGAGGGTGGAGCAGAATACGACGTCGCCCTCTTTCACGCCAAGCAGCCTCAGCCCCAAATGTATCGCGGCGCTGCCGCTGGATAGGGCCAGCGACGCCTTGACGCCGGCAAATTCGGCGGTCTCTTTTTCAAAGGCGTCGACATGCGGCCCCAACGGGGCGATCCAGTTGGAGTCAAAGGCTTCTTTGACGTAGGTCAGCTCGTCCCCGCTCATGTGAGGGTAGGAAAGCAGTATGCGTTTATCAGGCTTCTTGTTCACTTATCCTTCCTCCTTCTATGATGGTCGCCGTTGCTTTCTATACGATTTATTTCACAGCCAAGCGTTAGGATTTCTTTTTTTAAATCAAATCCAGAAAGACGTCTGTTTACAGCCGAGGCTAATATCCTCTCTACCTCAGGCAGGATGCACGCCGCTTCCGGGATCAATTTGCTTTTGAATATTTTTGCGTGGCTGGTGGGCTCCACGTGGCCGGCGTCGTAGAAGAGCTCTTCATAGAGCTTTTCTCCTGGGCGGATGCCGGTGTATTGTATTTGGATATCCCTGTGCGGTTCGTAGCCGTGCAGGCGGATAAGGGTCTCCGCCATTTCGGAGATGTTGACCGGTTCGCCCATGTCGAGGACGAAGAGCTCGCCGCCCTCCCCCATCGCGCCGGCCTGGAGCACGAGGCTGACGGCCTCGGGGATGAGCATGAAGTAGCGCTTCATCTGCGGGTGGGTGACGGTCAAGGGGCCGCCGGCGGCGATCTGGCGCTCGAACTTCGGCACGACGCTGCCGCGGCTGCCTAATACGTTGCCGAAACGGACGGCCATGTATTTCGTTCCGGGATATTCCCGCTGCACGGAGAACAGCAGCCGCTCGGCGGCGCGTTTGGTCGCCCCCATTACGCTTGTGGGGCGCACCGCTTTGTCGGTGGAGATCATCACAAAACGCTCTGCGTGATGCCTTCCGGCGAGCGCGGCGATCTTCCACGTGCCAAAGGCATTGACGCGCAGCGCCTCGCGCGGATTGTCTTCCATCAGCGGCACATGCTTGTGGGCTCCGGCGTGGAAGACAACCTGCGGTGAAAATTCCTCAAATACCGCGCTCATCGCCGCCTCATCGGCGATATCGGCAATGATCGGCGTCACGGGGATCGTGTTGCCCGCCTCGGCGAGGGCTTCCATCAACAGGTAGATCGACTGCTCTCCGTGGCCGAGGGCGAGCAGCCGCTGGGGAGCGCGGAAGAGCACCTGGCGGCAGACCTCCGAACCGATGGAGCCGCCCGCGCCGGTGACGAGCACCGTTTTGCCGCCGATCAGCGACTTGATGTTTTCGTCGTCAAGCTTGATCGGTTCGCGGCGGAGCAGGTCTTCAAGGTTTACGGAGCGAAGGCGGCTGACGCTCACCTGACCGTCGGCCAAGGTGAGCAGGCTGGGCAAAATCCTCACCTTAACGCCGAGAGGTGAGAGTATTTTCAAAAATTCTTTTATCTGAGTGCCAGAAGCAGACGGTATCGCAACAAGGACGACATCTATTTTATGCAGCTTTACGATTTCAGGAATATCATCGCGTGTGCCAAGCACCTTCAGGGAGGCGACCGTCATATTCGACAGATCTCTATTGTCATCGATGAAGCCAACGATGTGAATGACATCAGAATGCCTGCGAAGGTCCCTCGCCAAAGTCACTCCCGCGTCGCCGGCGCCTATTATCAGCGCCCGCTCCCCCACCGCGGGCAATATCTGCGTATTCACCAAAGACAGACGCATTGCGGCGCGCACGGCGATGAGGAGGATAAAAGCCGACAACAGCATGATTATCAAGGTAGACCGAGGTACAATGAACATCTTGAAGATAAATTTTACGAGGAGAAAAGCTGCCGCGCCAGCAATATAACAGCGTACAAGCCTGACGTATTCTCCAATACTCGCACGCGGCCAAAGAATAGTATACATCTTGCCTATTGTCATTGAAAAAAGCATTATCAACGAAAATACTGCGGCTATCCCAAGAAAATCGCCAAAATACCGAAAGTCCTCGCCGAGATAGTAAGAAAGTCTCATTGAATAACCGATAAACACAGAAAAGACGAGGGATAAAAAATCGAGCACGACAAGCCGGCGATTTCTCATCCCCCACCATAAAAATATGCTGGATAAATTAATTTCTCTTTTTTTTGCCATGATATACCCGCATGATTTTAACTTTTCATGCGGATATGATAACACATTTATATAAAATAATAAATCAATATGTTACCCCAGATAGGCCAGCAGCGCGCCTCCGGCGAGCACGGAGCCGATCTGCCCCGCGACGTTGGCGCCGACGGCGTGCATCAGCAGGTGGTTGGTCGGGTCCGCCTTTTGTCCCAGCCGCTGGATGGTGCGCGCGGCCATCGGGAAGGCGGATATCCCCGCCGCGCCGATCATCGGGTTGATGCGCTGCGCCTTCGGCAGGAAGAGGTTCAGCAGCTTTGCGGTGAGCACGCCGCCTACGGTGTCAAGCACGAAGGCGACGAGTCCCATCGCGATTATCACGAGGGTGTTCATATTGACGAACTTCTCGCCCGTCATCGTCGCGGCGATCGAAAAACCCAGCAATATCGTCACAATATTGGCGAGTTCGTTCTGTGCGGCGTTTGAAAGGCGGTCCGTCACGCCGCTGACGCGCAGCAGGTTGCCGAACATGACGAAGCCGAGCAGCGACACGGAGGCGGGCGCGATGATGCCGCCTATTATCGTGATGAATATCGGGAAGAGGACGAGCGTCCGATACGATACGGGCCTGTCCGCGTAAGGCATTTTCATGCAGCGTTCGTTATGCGTCGTGAGGGCCATGATGACCGGCGGCTGGATAAGCGGCACCAGGGCCATGTAAGTATAGGCGGCCACCGATATCGGTCCCAGCAGGTTCGGCGCAAAGCGCGTCGAGACGTATATCGAGGTCGGCCCGTCGGCGGCGCCGATGATGCCGATCGAGGCGGCTTCGTATATGTCGTAGCCGAAGAAAAGCGCAAGCCCCATCGTAAGGAATATCCCCGCCTGGGCGGTAAGGCCGAAGAGGAACATCTTCGGATTGGCAAGCAGCGGCGTAAAGTCACACATCGCACCTACGGCGATCAATATCAACAGCGGCAGGATCTCGCTTGCGATCCCGAGCTTGAAAAACATTGAGAGCGCCCCCTCGATCAGCTTGCCGCCCGCCATCTGGTCCAGCGCGGAAGAGAGGGGAAGGTTTACGAGTATCGTGCCAAAGCCCATCGGCAGAAGCAGGTTCGGTTCGAACTCTTTTTTGACCGCAAGATAGATCAGCAACCCTCCTACGCCCATCATCACAAAGCTCTGCCACGTTACAGCCTCAAATGTGTGGATAAAAAAATCCATTCTCCGCTCACATCTCCTTGATTAACTTTTTCTAACGCACACTGTATCATAAAAACGGCAAAAGTGAGCCGTCCATCTCACACACTATGTAAAAAAATCGTGTACAATAGAGCCGGTGTACAGGGAGGGTCCGCCGATGCCGTTATGGGGTTTTCTGCTCAGTTTTCTTGCCGCCGCGATGTGGGCCGCGTCGCCCATCATGGTCAATCATGGCGTTGCAATATCAAGATGTTCAATACATGAGATAAACCCTTTCCGGGCCGTCGCCTTTTTTATCGCCTCGCTCGCCATCGCGTTGATATATACCGGCGGAAAGATGACCTTCGTCGCCTCGCCGCTCGTCTATTTCTATGTCCTAGCCGGCGTCTCGGCCGGCTACCTGTTCGGAGACCTATTATACTTCACCGCCATCCGCGAGATCGGCGTCAGCCTCGCCGTGCCGGTAGCAAACGGCTATCCAATCCTAGTGGTTTTCACCTCTTGGCTGCTGCTCGGCGAGCCGGTGACGCTGAAGCTCCTGTGGGGCGTCGCCGTCGTCGTTTCCGGCATCCTGTTGCTGCGCTTCGGCGGCAAGAAGAGTAATGAGACGGATGACGCCGCGCGCTTGATCCACGATAAACGCCGGCTGATGAAGGGCTTCATTTTCGCTATCGCCGCGGGGGGGCTATGGGCGATCTCGTCGCCGCTGACAAAGCTCGCGATAATCACCTCCGGACTCAGCGCGATCGAAATAACCTTCTACCGCTCCATCGCCTTTCTCCTCATCTCCGTCGCCGCGCGCTTCGTCACCGTAAAATACCGCCCCGCCGTGACTATCCCCCTGCGGCGGGTATCCCCCGTTGCGGCGCTTTACTTCGCGGGAGCCGCCTTTATCGGCCTCTGCCTCGGCTCCATCGCCTACGCCGCCTGCCTCGCGGCGATGCCGGTGGCGATCGTCACGGCGATTGCGGCGACCAGCCCGCTCATCGCCGCGCTCTTCGGCCACTTCGCCCTCAGGGAGCGGCTGATGAGGCTGCAGTGGACGGGGATCGCCCTTATCATCGCGGGCTCCGTGATCGTGGGGATCTAGACGATGATCTTCCCGAACGCGCTGAGAGCGCTTAATTACAGAAATTACAGATTATTCTTCGCGGCGCAGACCATCTCCATGACCGGCCTGTGGATGCACCGCGTGGCCGTCGGCTGGCTCGTCTTCCGCCTCACAGATTCCAACAGCGCCCTCGGCCTGATGGATTTTGTCGCCTCGCTGCCGATATGTCTGCTCTCACCCCTCGCAGGGGCGGTGATAGAACGGCTGGACCTGCGGAAGACCCTCTTCTACCTGCAGGCCGGGTGTATGTGCATCGCCTTCACGCTCGCCTTTTTCACGCTTACGGAGCTGATAACCTTCCGCCTCGTGATCATTCTGGCCGTTTCGCGCGGGATGATCGACGCCTTCGAACTGCCGACGCGCTATTCCCTCGTATCTTATATGGTGGGGAGCAAGGATGACGTCGCAAACGCCGTCGCGCTCAATTCGACGCTCTTCAACACCGCGCGTATGATCGGCCCAACCGTCGGCGGCTTCGTCATTCACGCCTTCGGCGAGAGCTTTTGCTTCTTCTCCAACGGCTTCTGCTATCTGTCGACGCTCGGGGCGCTGCGCATGATGCGGATGAAAAGGCCTCCCATCGGCAAGACCGGCGGCAAGAGCCACCCGCTGCGCGATACCTGGGAAGGGATGAAAATGGCGCGCCGCTTCGTACCTTACCGTTATTTCCTCACGCTGATCACGATCACGGGATTCTTCTCCTTCCCCTCGATCGTCCTCATGCCGGCGATGGCGAAGAGCATCCTGCACGGCAGCCCAAAGACCCTCGGCCTGCTGCTGATGGGGGTCGCCGTCGGCGCGCTCGCGGGCTCTCTTTTGATGGCCTCGCGCAAAACCACCGCCGATTATTCGTGGTGGTGCACGCGCACCTGCCTCGGCTTCGGGATCTCGGTGATGCTCTTCTCGCTGTCGCGCAGCATCCCGCTCGGCATCGCCCTCGCCGCTCCCGTCGGCTTCTGCATGGTCACCTGCACCATCGCCTGCAACACCCTGATGCAGACGATGAGCAGCGACGCCAGCCGCAGCCGCATCATGGCGCTCTATACGCTCGCCATCGTCGGCATCCCGCCGTTCGGCAGCCTGCTTTCGGGAAAACTCGGCGACCTCGTCGGCACCGCCTGGGCGCTCTTCATCTGCGGGGGATTCTGCACCGCTTTCGCCTATCACTTTATGAAAAAAATTGATAAGGTAAACTACCAAATACTGCGTGCGCTGAAGCGTGAGGGGGCGCTATGAGTCCTAATACTTCAAATTACCGGTCGGTCCTGATGGCCGACATGGCGCTTGTTCTGGTCGCGTTCATCTGGGGCGCGGGAATCCCGCTCTCCGCGGTGCTCGCGCGCGGTCTGACTCCCCTTTGGGCCGTAGCGCTGCGGATGCTGATCGCCGCCTTTTTCCTTATATTGATGTTCCCGAAGACGATATTGACCTCGACCAAGCGCGACTGGCAGGTCTCCTTCATTCAGACGGCGATCCTCACCTGCGTCTTCGTCTCGCTCACCTTCGGCCTCGTCTACAGCACGGCGAGCAAGCAGGCGTTCATCGGCGGTCTGAACGTCATCCTGGTACCGGTCTTCGTCTGGATACTATACAGGGTGCGTCCCTCGGGGTGGCTCTTCGCGGGAGCCGGCGTCACGACGGTCGGGCTCCTCGTCATGGGCTTCACGCCGGGGATGGAATTCAACTTCGGAGACCTGCTCTCCTTCATCATGGCGATATTCTACGCGGCTCAAGTGCTCGGCGCCGACTACTGCGTCAGGAGGGTCGAGCCGACGCGCCTCGTCACGCTGCACATCATCATGCTCTCGGTCATCCTCGCCGCGCTTGCGCTGATCTTCGAGCCGGTCCCGAATCCGCTGACTTTCAGCCCCAAGATTTGGGGCTCGCTGCTCTGCGTCTCGCTCTGCAACACCATCCTCTGTTTTATCATCCAGTTCCGCGCCCAGAAAAAGACCAGCGCGACCCATGCGGCGGTCATCTTCTCCCTGGAAGGCCTCTTCGGCTACATCATCGCGGTGGCCAGCGGCCAGGACCCCTTCCACCTCCAGGGCGCCGCGGGCGGCCTCCTCGTCATCATCGGCATGCTCATCACCGAACTGGAAGGATTATTAAGGGCCGAGACAGCCCCCTTAAAGGCAAGGTAAAACTTATCTTTTCCCCGCAATAAACGCCGATTTATCGACGTATGTACACCCTCGTCCCTTGGGGCCCGTCGCCGATTTGCACCGCCAACGCAAGATAATCCAGACCTTAGACCGCTTAGTCAGGGGTTCGGGTTTCTTGTTTTTATCAAGGACATCAAGCAGTGGTTTCAAGACAAACCAACATTAGATACAAGAAATGCTCATAAAAAGTTCATAAGCACCGCTCTCTTTTATGCTGCTTTTCTCTCTTGCACTATACAGCCAGCATCTTTAAGCTCTCTGATAATCGTATTGACCTTCGGTTTGGCAAAATCAGGGATATCAGCAATTTCTTGTTGTGAAAGCCTGACAATCGTTTCATCGTTCACAGGAAATCCGCCGTGTAGCCAT
>CAKSWL010000095.1 GCA_934511335.1 uncultured Cloacibacillus sp.
TGGCCTGGAAGATACGATACGCTCTATTCCGGCGTAAAGGGCGTAACCCTTCAGCCGACGTATGCTTTTAAAGTCAACGATAAGCTTTCCGCCGCCGTGGGGCTTGACATCAATTATGTCGGGCTGCGGATGAAGAAGGATATCCCCGCGATCAGCGGGGCCGCATACCTGGGTGATTTAAGGTCGGATATCGACGGCAACAGTATGAATATAGGATGGGTAGCCTCCTTAATGTACGATTTTACGCCGAAAACGTCAGGCGCTATCGTTTATAGGTCACGGATCAAGCACACAATGGACGCGGACGCGACCTTTAACGGCAATTTGCTGGCCGTCGGACCTTACAAGCTGGACACGCAGGCCCATGGCACGGTCACTCTTCCGGACTCCTTATCGATCGGTATCGGGCACAAGTTCAACGATCGGACGCGCATGGAGATCAACGCCGTCTGGACCAACTGGAGCACGTATAACGCGCTGAACCTGAGATTTGACGACCCGATTCTCGGTAGGATCAGCGAATCCAACAATCCTAAGGACTGGGAGGCGGCCTGGCGCATCGGTATCGGTATTGAGCACAAGCTCAGCAAGAAGTGGAGCATCCTCGCCGGATATGTCTTCGACGAGAGTCCCGTGCCTGACAAGTATATGGACTTCACCGTCCCGACGGGCGACCGCCACAGGGGCAGCATCGGCTTCAAATACCGCCCGAACGAGACGAGCGAATTTTCCTTCGCTTACACGGCGATTTGGGCCGGCAACAGAGACGTGAAGTCGCATATCGGCGATCTTGACTACCCGTCCGCCTATATCCACGACGGCCTGACACAGGTAGTCTCCATCGGATACAACATAAAGCTGAAGTAAGTTGTAAATTTTTCAGATAACGAGAAAGCGGGAGGGCCGTCAACAGAGGCTCTGCCGCTTTCTCGTTATCTGAAAAAATTCAATCAGGCCGCTTCAAAGGGGTTTTAAACCAAAATTATATTATATGTGTCGCCGCCTTCAGCTTCGGATTTGATGGCTACTGTCCCCGTCGTCACGGCTGAAAATGCGCTTTCGTTAACGTCATCGGCAGCTTTGAATGCCTCAATTCTATCTCCGGGAGTTAGCGTAGATATGTTTTTTGTCCAATAGACTTGATATTCAATGTGTCCTTCGTTAAACTACGGCCTCCATAAATATTTGCCCATCTCTAGGCCTAAGGCCGCGGACAGCGCTTCAATGGAAAAGCGGCCGGAATTGGCTTTCTCGATTCAGTCGCCGCCGGCGGTGACGGTATATTTGCCGCCGATGGGACTGAATGCCGGTTATTACATCCGCCCTGTACCGCGCCGCGGGTGTTGTCGAAGTTGTTTTTCAGTGACCGCGCGCCGCTTCTGGAAATCATCATCCCCGCGAGTATGCTGCCGGTTATTACTACGGTCGGCAGCTCAACTAAGATGAAGGCGGTACAGGGACGGTCTTTTGAGGGGGATAATATTCTAATATTCTGAAATTGTCTATTTTGTAACAAAACTCTTGTCAATTTTGATTATTGATGTATGCTACGCATGTGTCACTGAAATATAACTAATTAGTTCTTATTTTCTTTAATACGGGAGGAAAAACCATGGCTACGCAGGGGCATTTTGTGGATTTGGAGAGTTTTAAGCGTCTCAACGCCACCCCCATCAGGACGACTATCGAGACGGCCTTCTATGGCAATAACGTCTCCCCGGTCAAGGATCTTAAGGAGGCCTACGGGCTTGCGAAGAACAGCCCCGGAACAGTGGAACTGACAGGCATGCCCGTCCACAGGCCGGCGGAGCTCGGCCTTCCCGAGGATGCGAATGTGCTGCTCTTCAACGACGGCGCGATCTTTGGGCGCTGCGCCGCGGCGCGCCGGATCGTGGGGCATCCCGGGGTATCAGTGCCCGAGCTGGCGACGCTTCTGCGCGAGGCCATCCATAACGCCCGTTTCCGCCGTTTTTATTCGGCGCAGGCGATCATCGGCCTGGAAGAGGACTTTATGGTCAAGGCCAATCTCATGGTACCCGAGGGATTTGAGAACAATCTTTACAGCTGGATGCTGAATTTCCAGTATCTCAACGAAGAATACGCGGAACGTTACAAGAATTCACGCGAACTTCCGAACGACGGGGATCTCTATGTCTATGCCGATCCTTACTGGTCGCATCCCGACTATCCGCTGGGCCTCGCCTTTTTCTCTCCGGAGCAGAACTGCGCCGCGATTCTGGGAATGCGCTATTTCGGCGAGTTCAAGAAGGGCACGCTGACGCTCGCTTGGGGCGCGGCGGCGCGCAACGGCTACGCCTCCTGCCACGGCGGTCTCAAGCGCTATGAGCTGAAGGACGGCAGCGGCAAGAAGTATGTTCTCGCGGTCTTCGGACTCTCAGGCTCCGGCAAATCGACCATCACGCACGCGAAGCACAAGGATAAGTACAACGTCACCGTGCTTCACGACGACGCCGTCATCATCAATGTCAAGAAAAAGTACGCGATCGCGCTCGAACCGGCCTATTTTGACAAGATGCAGGACTACCCGATCGGCTGCCCCGATAATAAGTACCTTTTGTCCCTGCAAAACTGCGGCGTGACGCGCAACGCGGAAGGAAAGCTGATGGTGGTCAGCGAGGACATCCGCAACGGCAACGGCCGCGCCGTCAAGTCCCGCTTCTGGACGCCGAACCGTATAGACAGGATCGACGAACCGCTCAACGCGATCTGCTGGCTGATGAAGGACCCGACTCTGCCGCCGGTGGTGCGGCTTACCGGTCCGTCGCTTGCCTCGGCGATGGGTTCGACGCTTGCGACGAAGCGCACTTCGGCGGAGCGTCTCGCCCCGGGAGTGGACCCCGACGCGCTGGTCATCGAGAGCTACGCGAATCCCTTCCGCACCTATCCTCTCGCGATGGACTATATACGCTTCCGTACGCTCTTTGAGGACGGCGTCGACTGCTACATCCTCAACACCGGCTCTTTCATGGACAAGAAGGTGGAAAAGAACACGACGCTTTCGATCCTGGAAGAGATCATCGAGGGCAGGGCGGTATGGAAGTCCTTTGGCAATATCCCCGGTATGGAATATCTGGCGATTCCCGGCTTTGAGCCTGATTTCAACAATTGGAGCTATAAGCAGCAGTTCGTCAACCGGATGAACGACCGCCTCCAGTTCATCAAGTCGCGCGAAACGGAAAAGGGCGGCATGGACTCGCTTCCGCCAGATGCCCTGCACGCGGTGGAGACGGTCATCGAAGCGATAAAGTAGTATAAATCGGCGTTTAGACGTCCCCTCATAATCCCCGGAAATCGGCGTTTAGACGTGCGAATAACGAAATAACTGAGGGCTTGCCAAGCGGAGGCGCACTAAGGTGCGTCGAGCATTGGCAAGCCCTCAGTTATAAAGTTAGTCGTGCGTATAAACGCCGATTTACACGCGCGGCAGCGCCTCCAGCAAAGCCCTGGTGTAAGGATGGCGCGGGGCGGCGAGCACCTCTTTCGAAGCGCCGCTCTCGCAGAGCCGGCCATCCTTGAGGACGATGATTTTTTGCGCCGCGCGGGCGGCGAGCAGCAGGTCGTGGGTGACGAAGAGCATCGACATGCCCTCGTCGGTGCGGCGGCGCAGCACCTCGATAATCTCTCCGCGCGTCGAGGCGTCCTGCATGGAGGTAGGCTCGTCGCAGAGCAGCAGCTCAGGGCCGAGCATCAGGGCGCGCGCAAGTTCGACGCGCTGGCGCTGGCCGCCTGAGAGGCCGACGGCGCGTGAAAAGAGTATCCTCTCTCCCGCAAGGCCGACCTCCGCGAGCAACGCTTCGGCGCGCGCGCGGCGCGCCTCTTTCGTCCTCTTTACGCCTGCGATGATCTCCGGCTCCATCACGGCGTCGATAACTGAGAGGCCCGGCGGTATCGCTCCGTAAGGATCCTGCGGAACATAGCCGCAGCGGCGGCGCAGGCTGTTGAGCTCCGGCGCGGGGGTGCGCGCCGTCTCTTTGCCGAATAGCAAGACGCTGCCCGCCGTGGGGGGGATGAGCGCTATTGCCGCGCGCAGCAGGGTGCTCTTGCCGCTGCCGGATTCTCCGACGATCGCAAGCGTCTCTCCCCGCTCCAGCGCGAGGTCCAGCCCGTCAAGGGCGCGGTGGCTTTTCGCGCCGCGCGAGCGGAAATCTACGGTAAGATTTTTGGTCTCGATTATCTTTTCCATAGCTCCGCCATCCTTATAACATCGCCGCGATAAGCGCCTTTGTGTGCGCTTCGCGCGGTGCGTCTATCAGCTGGCGCGGCGTGCCGTTCTCGATCAGTTCCCCGTCCTTCATGACGAAGAGTTCGCCGCAGACCGAGGCCGCCATCGGCAGGTCGTGGGTCACCAGCAGGATCGTTAGGTTTTTTTCCCGCCTCAGACTCTCCAGCAGCCTGAGGATCGCCGCCTGAGTCACGACGTCGAGCGCCGTCGTCGGCTCGTCGGCGAGGACGAGCTGCGGCTCGCAGGAGAGGGCGAGCGCGATCGCCGCGCGCTGTTTCTGCCCGCCCGACAGCTCGTGCGGATAGCGCGCGGCGACGGCGGCGGGCAGTTCGACCTCCGCGAGAAGCTCGGCTATTCGCTCTTCCGCGGCCCTTGCCTTGAGGCCGAGATGCAGCTCCAGTACTTCGCGCAGGTGACGGCCGATCGTCATCACCGGTGTGAAAGAGTTGAGCGCTCCCTGCGGGATGAGGGCGATCTCGCGCTGACGCAGGGCGGACATCTTCGCTTCTGGGATGTTTAGTATGCTGCGTCCTTTATATAGGACTTCGCCGTCTGCGGTGCTGTCTTTCGGCAGCAGGCCGAGCAGGGTCATTATGATCGTGCTCTTGCCGCTGCCCGACTCGCCGATGAGCCCGCTGAAGGAGTTCTCCGCCAGCGCGAACGATACGCCGCGTACTGCGGGGGTGGGGCTGGTCGATTTATTGTAGGTGACGCAGAGGTCTTTTATCTCAAGTATCATTTTACGCTCAGCCTCGGGTCGATTTTTTCTTCCAGAAATTTGCCCATGTCCAGGAATATAAGGCATATCGCGACGATGCTGAATCCCGGCGGCAGCAGCAGCCACCACGCGTTTTCGGTGAAGGCGCCGAAGGAGTGGGCCTCATGGAGCATGCGCCCCCAGGAGATGAGCCGCGGGTCGGAAAGGCCAAGGAAGGCGAGCCCCGCTTCGGCAAGGATCGCTCCCGGCACGCCTAGGGCGACGTTCGCGAGCAGGATCGGCGCCGTCTCAGGCACGAGGTGCCGCCAGAGGATATAGCCGCGTTTTGCGCCGAGCGCGCGCAGCGACTCCACCCAGGGGCTTTCGCGCACGGTGAGGACGAGCGCGCGCACGGAACGCGCCGTGCCCATCCAAGAGAAGATCGAAAGTATCAGCACGAGCTGCCAAAGCCCTTTGCCCCAGATGCCGGCGAGCACCATCAAAATGGGCAGCGTCGGTATCGAAAGCAGGATGTCGACTAAGCGCATGATCAGCGTGTCGCACCAGCCGCCGATGTAGCCGGCGGCGAGACCGAAGGCCATGCCGAGCAGGCTTGCGATGATCGTGGCGCTGACGCCGATGATCAGCGAGGTGCGGATGCCGTAGAGGAGCATCGTAAAGACGTCGCGGCCGCGCTGGTCGGTACCCAGCAGCCCCTGCCGCTCGCCTGGCAGCGAAAGCCTAAGCTCAGCGCTTTCCGCGCCCTCGACGGCGAGGCGGTATTTGCCCCGTGCCGGAAAGAGATAGTCTACGCTGCGGCTGATGAGCGGCAGTCCGAGCGCCTGCTTGAAGATCATATCGCGCCCGTCCTGGTTTATCCAGTAGGCCGGCGCGCCGCTCAGTTCGTCGAGGATGTAGTCTTTTTCCGGGGTGCGCCAGATCACGCGCACGGCGGCCTCCGGCTTTGCGGATATTTTGCCGGTGAGGGAAAAGATCGCCGGCGGTTCTCTGTCCCATTCAAACTCGAGCGCGCCGTTTTTTACCTCGAAGGCGCGCGTCGCCGGCAGCGTGCCGCTGCGCCACCAAAGGGGCCGGGCGAAGGGCGCGCCTGTTATCGCGTAGGGCGACCGGCTTATCATGAGCGGGGCGAAGAGGCCGGCGAGAGAGATCATTATGAAGGCGATGACGCTTTTGCGCGCGAGCATGCCTTTCATTGTATCTTGCCCTCGATGCGCACGCGCGGGTCCACAAGGCCGTAGGCGACGTCGGCGGCCAGGTTGCAGAAGACGGTGATAAGCGCGAGCAGATAGAAGGAGGCTCCCGCGCTGGGGTAGTCGTGCCCGGAGACCGCTTCTAACAAGAAGGTGCCGACGCCGTGCAGCGAGAAGACCGATTCTGTGATCACCGCGCCCGAGACCAGCCCCGGCACGGACATCAGGAGGATGGTGAGGATCGGCGGCAGGATCGTGCGGAAGGCGTGCCAGACGACGCGTCCGCGTGAAAGGCCGCGGGCCCGCGCCATCAGCGCAAAATCCTCGTTCAGCGCGCGCACCATGAGGTTGCGCACATAGAGCGCCCAGCCGCCGAACCCCATCAGCGAAAGGGAGATGACGGGCAGCGCCATGTGCCGGCTGTAGTCAAGAAAAATGTTGAAAGCGCCCGCGGGCGGCGGGACGGAGAGCGTGCCGCGCAGCGGGAAGAGCGGAAGCGCGCGTGCAAATAGCATGAGCAGCACGAGCTGCACGAAGAAGCCGGGAAAGGAGGAGGTGACGGCGCTTGCGCGCAGCACGATCTTTTCCGCGAGCCTGCCGCGGTTTGTGGCGGCTTTGATCCCCAGCCAAACGCCGGTCAGGGCGGAGATCGCCATCGAGCTCGCCGTGAGGGTCAGCGTAACGGGCAGGCGTGAGAGGAGCTCCTCCCAGACCGGCTTGCGGCTCAGGAAGGAGAGCCCGAAGCTGAAGGTGAGCATCTGTTTGATATAGATGACGAACTGTTCCCACAGGGGGCGGTCCAGGCCGTAGAGGGCGCGCAGGTTTTCCTTCGCCTCCGGGGAAAACGACGGGTCTATGATCGTGCTCACCGCGTCTCCGGGCATCAGGCGGAAGAGCAGGAAATTAAGCACCAGCACCGCCGCGAGCACGACGAATGATGAGAGAAGGCGTTTTAAAAACCAGCGCCCGCTCATTTCGCGCCGTCTCCTAGCAGCCGGTAATGCGGATTTCTGGTCATAATCACGTACTCGCCGGGCTTATAGCTTTTGAGCATGAAGGGGCCGCTGCCGACCAGGCCGCGCGGGGCGCCCGCGCTTTTGTCGTTGAGCGGATCCCAGCTCTGCCAATCCTTGATATTTTCGACGACCTTGCGCGGTATCGCGGGAATGCCGGCGACGTTGTCGAGATACCAGTAGCTGACGCCGTTCATCACCACGCGCAGCGTGTGGTCGTCGGGGGCCTCCACGCTCCTGATATTTTTTACCGCATCGAAGAAGCGCGGGATTTTGTTTTTATGGATAAAATCGATGCTGGCCTTGACGT
>CAKSWL010000096.1 GCA_934511335.1 uncultured Cloacibacillus sp.
CCGTCGTCGCGGGGAGGGTCGATTCGCATTTGTGGATGTGGAACTGCATGCCGTATTTCGCGTTCTCCTCCCAGCGCCCCGTGAGGGTGAGCATTTCACCCTGCGCCGGCTCAGCCATAATGCCGACAGCGGTGATAAGGTCGGCATGGTCGCGCACACTGAGACGGAGAACGGTGTAACCGTTCTCCGCATTATGGTAGGTTATCCGCTCGACCTGCCCCTTAAGTTCGATCACAAGAGCGGGCGAGGTTATTACGTTGTCTTCTTTCTCCGCCAATCGCCGCTCCTATTTTATATACCTGATCTTTCCGTCCACAACAGTGAGTCCCGCAGTCAGGGACGGAAGGTCGTTCTCGGATACCAGAAAGGGGTCCTCCATGAAGGCCGCCATGTCGGCGGCTTTGCCCGGCTCGAGGGTCCCTCGCCATGAAAGTTCACCGCAGATCTTCGCGCCGCCGCTGGTGTAGATGGAAAAGGCCTCCACGCGGTCAAGACGCTGAGAGGGCATCCAGCCGTGTTCCGGCTCGTTGTTGGCGTCCTGACGCAGGATGGCGGCGCGGATGCCGACAAAGGGGTTGAACGGTTCCGTCGGCGCGTCGGAGCCGGCTCCCACAGGAATACCGAAGTTGATGAGCGACTTCCAGGCGTAGCTCCAGCGCGCACGCTCCGTATCCAGGCGCGAGATGACTATCGGCCAATCGGAGGTGACGAAGGCGGGCTGGATGTCCGCCATCACGCCGAGCGCGGCCATGCGGGAATAGAGGTCCGCGCCGCCGACCTGACAGTGGACGATCCGGTGCGCGATATCGTTGTTCGCGGCGCTCTTCGCCGTCTCCACGGCGTTGAGGCAGCGTTCGATCGCACCGTCGCCGATCGCGTAAAAGGCGACCTGCATCCCCGCCTCCTGCGCCCGCAGGACGAGACGACTCATCTCACCCTGCGAATGGGCGTAGACGCCGCGGTTACCGGGGTCGTCGGAATATTCTTCGCGCAGCGCCGCAGTGCGCGCCCCAAGTGTGCCGTCGACATGTATCTTGAGCGGGCCGGAACGGAAGTAGCGCCCGCCTCTTTTATTGTTCCCGTTTTCGATGAAGGCCTCCAGCTCCGCCTCGTCGCGCAGGTGCCACTGCTGCGCGATGCGCAGCGGCATTTTGTCTTCCTCTTCCATCGCCTCGTAGAGGTCGAAGACCCCCTGCGTACGTCCGACCATTTCCAGGTCGTCGGTCTGCACGGAGGTGATGCCGTGGCGTATCATCTTTTCCGTGGCCAGCGCATACCAGTGGCTGAGCGTCTCGGTCGAGTGTTCCGGGATGTTCATGCGCACCCAGTTTACGGCGGCCTCGCTGACGACGCCGTTGGGCTCGCCCCTTTCGTCCGTGTTGATGACGCCGCCCGATATCCTAAAGCCCGCGCCGATCTTCAAAATATCGAGCGCCTTGCTGTTGAGCGCGGCGATATGGCCGCAGGAGCGCTCAAAGAAGAGCGGTATCTCCGAGGAGATCAGGTCGAGGTCGTATCTGTTGGGGAAACGTTTCTCCGCCATGCGGTTTTGGTCCCAGCCGCGCGCGAAGAACCAGCCATCCGGCAAAATGGCGTTTTCGGCCAGAAAATGGCGGCCTTTGCCGATCATCTCGTCTATCGAGCGCGCGTCGCTGAGATCGAGGGTCTCGAGGCTGCGCCCCGCCGAAAGGAGATGGTTATGCGTGTCGGTGATCCCTGGGAGGATGTAACGCCCCTTCATGTCCAAGACCACCGTTTTTGTATCGCATAGCGCAAGTATCTCTTTATCCGTGCCCAGCGCCTCGATGACGCCGCCGCGGGCGAAAACCGCCTGCGCGCGGCCGGGGTAGGCCATCGGATAAATCACGCTGTTTATCAATGCTATTGAGTCTGTTCTGATGCTGTCTGCCATTTTCTGAAAAATTCCCCGTCCCTTGGTTGATCACAGTTCTCTGATGAACTCCGCGAGCGTGCGCGCCCCGAAGCCGGAGGCGCCCTTTACATAGTAGCTGTAAGGGGTCTTCACGAAATCCGCCGCCGCGATATCCAGGTGCGCCCAGGGTATCTCCTTGCCGACAAAGGCCTCGAGGAACATCGCCGCCGTGATCGCGCCGCCGTAGCGGCCGCCGCTGTTGACGAGGTCGGCGCAGGGCGATTTTATCTGCTTGCGGAGGTTCGGGTCGCTCATCGGCAGCTTCCAGAAGCGCTCGCCGCTGTTCTCGCCCGCCTTAAGGATCTTCTCGCCTAATTCGTCGTTGTTTGTGAAGAGGCCGGCGGTAGTGGTGCCCAGCGCCACGGCGCAGGCCCCCGTGAGCGTGGCGATGTCCACGATCATGTCGGGCTTGAGCTCCGAGGCGTAGGCGAGCGCGTCGGCCAGCGTCAGGCGGCCCTCCGCGTCCGTGTTGTTTATCTCGATCGTCTTGCCGTTGCGTGCGCGCAGGATATCGTCAGGCCTGTAGGCCGCGCCGCCCGGCATGTTTTCCGCCGCGGCGATGAGGACGCTCACCTTCCACGGCAGTTCAAGCTTCGCCGCCGCGCGCAGCGCCCCCAGCACCGCGCAGGCGCCGCTCTTGTCGCCCTTCATCGTCGTCATGAAATCGGCTGGCTTGATATCGAGGCCGCCGCTGTCGAAGGTGAGCCCCTTACCGACAAGGACGATGTGTCCCTTCGCGGCGCCCTTGGGCTCATAGGCCAAATGGATGAAACGCGGGGGGTTATCGGAGCCGCGCGCCACCGCGTAATAGGCTCCCATCCGCTCCTTCTGGATACGCTCCTCGTCCCAGATCTCGCAAAAGAGGCCCAGCTCGTCGGCAAGCGCCGCGGCCCTGGCCGCGAGCGCCACAGGGGTTATCACGTTGCCGGGCTCGTTCGCGATATCGCGCACCCAGCACTGTGCCTCCGCCATGATCTCACCGCAGGCGATCCCCGCCTCGTTTCCGTCGATGATGACGATCGTCTCAGGCGCCGCGAATCTGTCTTTTTCATCTTTTTCGAGGTATTTATCGAATCGGTAGCCCGCGAGCACCGCGCCCTCGGCGGCGGCGCGCGAACGCGCCTCCTCCCGGGCGCGCGCCATCGTCAGAGAAAGAGAGGTGTATCCCTTGGCCGCCGCGGCTCGAGCTATGCGAAAGGCCGCCTCGCGCACCGACTCCGCCGTGCTCTCGCTCTCAGCGCCGGTACCGGCGATGACCACACAGCGGACGTCCTTATCCGCCAGCGGGATGACGAGCGAGGAGCCCGCCTCCGCCCGAAATTTTTCGTTGACCACGATCTTGCGGCAAAAATCGCGCATTTCGCCGCGAAGCGGGTCGAGAGAAAGCGACTCTGGGTCGCCCTGCTGTGATATAATGCCGATCACTTGGAGCGACTCGGCTTTGAAATTTTCGTCCTGAATCTTAACCGCCATTTATGTTTCCTCCTGAATCAACCGCTTTTTAATGCGTTTGTGTTTATCATATCACTAACGGTGTATTATTGCATATTTTTTTACATAGTACAGCGATATTTGCACAATTTTTTTAATTTCTGCATAAGCTCATGCTTAAAAAAATCCGCCCCCCTCGTTTTTTACTTGTTACTCTTCGCAGGCTATCAGGTATAATTCTAAAGTACCGCAAGAGCGTTTTACGGAGGAATCGAGAAAATGACTAAAGCTTATGATGCGATAATAGTGGGCGCCGGTCCCGCGGGGCTTTTTGCCGCGCTGGAGCTTGCCAATAAAGGGAAAAAGGTCGTCATCATCGACAAGGGACGCTCCATCGAAAACCGTAAATGCCCGATGAAGCTGGGCAGCTCCGAATGCCTCCAGTGCCGCCCCTGCAACGTGGTCTGCGGCTGGGGCGGAGCTGGGGCTTTCAGCGACGGCAAGCTGACGCTGACGCCGGAGTTCGGCGGCAACCTCGAGGAATACTGCGGCCGGGAGAAGCTGCTCTCGCTGATCGCCGAAGCCGATGAGATGTACGTCCGCCACGGCGCGAGCAAGACTCTCTTCGAGCCGAGCGGCGAGCTCGCGAAAAAGGTGATCGCGCGCGCCCTGCAGGCGGGGCTGGACATCATCCCCGCGACGATACGCCACATGGGGACGGATCGCTCGAAATATATCCTCGGCGCGATGTACGAAACGATGAAGGACAACTGCGACGTGATGACGGGCACCGCCGTCGACCGCGTCCTGCTCAAAGCAGACGGTTCCGTCGCCGGCGCAGCGCTCGAAAACGGCGGTGAGGTGCTGGCTGACAACGTGCTGCTGGCTCCAGGACGCGAAGGGGCGGCCTGGATGGAGCGCACCGTCCGCGCTCTGGGACTCGAGATAGAATCGCTGCCCGTCGACATCGGCGTGCGCGTGGAGATCCCTGCCGCCTGGGCGGAGGACATTACCGATCAGTTCTACGAAATCAAGGCGATCCTCGACACGCCGACCTTCGACGACCGCGTGCGCACCTTCTGCATGTGCCCGCACGGCGAGGTGACGACGGAGTTCCAGAGCCACCACGATATCCTCACGGTCAACGGTCACTCAAACCGCGAAAACGACAAAAAAACGGGCAACACGAACTTCGCAATCCTTGTATCGACAAAGTTCACCAAGCCCTTTAAAGATCCCATCGGTTACGGCAGCCACATCGCGCGCCTCGCGAACATGCTCGGCGGCGGCATCATCGTGCAGCGTCTCGGAGACCTCCGCAAGGGGCGCCGCTCGACGCACGACCGCATCGCGCGCGGCCTCGTCACGCCGACGCTCGCAAGCGCGGAGCCGGGAGACCTCGCCTGCGTCCTTCCCTACCGCCACCTCGTCGGCATCATGGAGATGCTCTCGGCGCTCGACAACATCATCCCCGGCATCAACGGCCCCCACACGCTGCTCTACGGCGTGGAGGTCAAGTTTTACAGCCTCAAGGTGGCCCTCGACAAGGGGCTTCGGACCTCGATCAAGGGGCTATACGCGGCGGGAGACGGCGCGGGAGTGACGCGCGGCGTCATCCAGGCCTCCGCAAGCGGCCTCTGGGCCGCGAGAAACATCCTCGGCCAATAGATGAATCCGCGCCGCGAAACGCCGACGCTTTTGCGGAATGGCCTTTTGCGGCGTTTTTCTTGTTTTTTGAAAACCCCCGGCTATGCACATCATCCCATTTCCTGGATATCTAAATCATCCCGCCAGGCAGGCAAGATTTTATTTCCGATATTTCTTCTATCCCCTCCTTTGCAACTCCAAAGCTTTTTTAATACAGCAGCCTGCATCTCCAGTTCTTTTATTATTTCTTTCGGATTATCAAGATGTTTGCGCGGGCGACCGCGTACGGAAGACGATACTATGCCTGCCGCGCAGAGTCCTTCCGTCGTGAAGGCGGGCGGAGACAGCCTTTAATTTGAGTTCCAGGCTGTATAAGCGAACCTTGGCATTCTCTTCAAGCAGATCCTCTTGACCGTTCTTGTACATGGCTGTCCACGTCTTTACGGAATCAGGACTTACTTCCTAAGGTTTCTGCGATATGCCTTCTTGAGAAGCCCTGTTTCTGCATTCCGACAGCTTTGATAGGTTTTTCTGTATTCCTCTTCGACATAGAACAAGCCCTCCTTATATGGTTGTTTATACCATACTTGGAGGGCTGATTTTACTATCTTGATCTAGGGGCGCTGTTCACACGGCGGGGAGCTAAAAATATTCTGGCTGCGGCCGGTTGTTTTGCCGGTCTTATTTTACGAAGCGCCTTCTGCCGGCGCGTTCGCCATCCCGGTCGCGATCGCGGCGGAATCCGCCCTCGCGACGCGGCGGTTTGGGATCCGACCGATAGGAACCCCGGCGCTCCCCGCCCGCGGAGGGCTTCACGGAGCTGACGGTAAGGCCGTCTCTCTCGAGGCGTTCTTTGCGCGCGTCAAGCAGCGCCGCCCCTCGCTGCGACAATTCCACCGTCGCGCTGGAGTCGCGCAGCTTGATATTACCCACGTCCTCGCGGCCGATACCGATGTTGCGGCAGAGCGCGCCGAGAAGCGGCCCTACCTCCCAGCCGTCGTCGCGTCCCTGTGCGAACAGCACGGCTACGCCGCCCGTCATGTCGGGGCGCTGGAAACGTTCTTTGCGCCCCGCGGCCCGGCCGTTACGCGGCGCGCCCGTCCCGGAATCGCGGCGGCCTTTCTCTCGATCCATCTCATGCTGGACGTCTTCGCGAATCGAGTAGCCGGAAGGCTGATCGCCGTAGGCCTTCGCTAGCAGCCCGGAGACGAGCACGGGAGCCTCGTCACGTCTGAGCAGCTCCTGCGCCCATGATTCAAACTCATTAGACTCGAGCGCGTGTTCGAGAATGTTGTTTTCAAAGCGGAGGCGCGCCTGTCCCTCGATCTCCTCGGCGTCGGGCGCCGGTATCCACTCGAGCTTGAGCTTTGACCCCGAATGCATGACCATCCACTTGAACTGCCGGGCCTCGCGCGCGGTAAGGAGGATGAGATTGCTTCCCTCGTGTCCGGCGCGCCCCGTGCGTCCGCTGCGGTGGACGAATGCCTCGAGGTTCTGCGGCAGGCCGTATTGGAGGACGTGGCTTACCGCGTCTATGTCAAGTCCGCGCGCCGCCACATCGGTGGCGACGAGGATCGAAACGCGCCCGCCGCGCAGCGCCGAAAGGGCGTTGTTGCGCTCGCGCTGGCTCATGTCGCCGTGTATGGCGGTGGCGCGGAAACCGATATCACAGAGCTTGTCCGCGATATCCTGCGTCTCGGCGCGGGTACCGCAGAAGATCAGTGATTTGCTGGGATTCTCCCAAATCAGCACGTTGGTGAGTCCCTCAAAGCGCCGGCGCGAAGGGATTATATAGGCCTTCTGAGTGATCTCGCTGTGCGAGGTGATATCGGAGACGAGCGAGATTTTTTTCGGCGCGTTGAGATACTGCTTCGTAAGCGAAAGCACCTCTGGCGGCATCGTCGCGGAGAAGAGCCAGGTGCGTTCCACGTGATCCATCGCCTCGAGTATCGCTTCCATCTCGTCGCGGAAGCCCATGTCGAGCATGTGGTCGCCCTCGTCGAGCACAACGCTCTTTATCTCCTCTGTCTTCAGCGTGCCGCGGCGCAAATGGTCAAGAATGCGTCCCGGCGTGCCCACGACTACGGATGCTCCGTCACGCAGCGCGCGTATCTGACGCTCCATGTCCAAGCCGCCGACAAGCGTCGCGACGCGCACGCCAAGGTCGGCGCCGAGCCAGGCAAATTCACGGGCCGTCTGCTGCGCCAGTTCGCGCGTCGGCGAGAGAACGATTATCTGCGGCATCCTCTCGCGTGCGTCGATCTGGTTCAGCAGCGGCAACGCAAAAGCGAGGGTCTTCCCCGAACCGGTCTTCGCCTGCACGATTACGTCGTTGTCCATGATATTCTCATCCGCCAGCACCGCCGTCTGGACGGGCATTGGATGTTCAAATCCCTTGCGCTCGATCGCCTTAAGCAGCGCGGGCTTTAAATCAAAATCTGAAAATCTTTCCTGGATTTCCTG
>CAKSWL010000097.1 GCA_934511335.1 uncultured Cloacibacillus sp.
CTTTCGCATATAATAGCTTAGTGAGCGCCGGCAACGGCTGTCCGCGAGGGTAAAGTAACCGGAAGAGCGCGTAAAGATTCCCTGCTTCGGCGGGGAATTTTCGTTTTTCTTCGCCTTTCGGCGTTGGGCGGGGGTCAGGTTGTCCATTTCGGGGGTATCGCCGGGCTTTTGGAAAGAGTAGGAGCTCAGCGCCGGTTCATGAATTGGGCGTACCCGTATAGCAACATTATAAGGCCGGCCAGTATATCCAGTACCAGCCAGATTCTACGGCTCAGATATATAGGCACGATGGGATTAAATAGTACGGCTGTCACTGCGAATAAAAGTAATAGTTTTGAGCCGTGGCGCATTTCAAAGACGCTCATGCTTATCCTGGGCATCGCAAGTAGATACCAGATATAGTAAAGCGAGAATAGTGCGACGATCCAGCGCAGTATCTGGAAGTAGGCATAGGGCAGATCCGGCAGGAGTGCGCCGAAGAGGATCGCGGGCGGTAGGAAGAATATGTATCTCATGAGAATTTCCTGTCTAAAGCTTCGGCTATTTTTCTATAGTTTATTTCCGCAACGCCTACTGTATATCTATCTGCCATGTTTAAAGAGCTGCCTACAAAATGCTTCATTTCCTTTTCCTGTTTTGCAAGATATTTTTGGTAGTTATTGCAGCATCGAACGGCGTTGTCTTTATGCGAATCACTGTAGAATATGGCTGGAAATCTAAACACAAAAAGGTTCAACAAAATTATCAGCGCCGCTATGGCGGCCCCTATATAAACGCCTTTCCATACGGAATAGAAGATGACAAACGCTCCGCATATTTGTATCCACACGGCTTCGGCTGCCGATTCTCCGCGGCGCATTGGGCTGAATCTGTAAAATGAAAAAGTCATCGGAACAAATATGCCATAATTAACCATGTAGAACTCTTTTATATATGAGTTATCAAGGGCGGGATCGATTTCGACCACATCTTCCCATCCTTGCTCTGCAAACAGCCGCAAGCGGGTTTGTGCTATCCTCATGCAAATCATCATTGCCATCATTGCAAACAACGGTGCAAAGACGGCAGTTTTTAAATGCATGCCGAAGTAAGAAAGTATGACAGTAAAAGAAAGTCCCATACATTTCAAAACCCTTCTTTCAACTGGAAAAGTTACCGGTGGTTGTCCCTACAGGAGGGACAGCTGCCAGTTCATTTAAAATGTGCAAATCGCTCTCTGTTATTTGATTTGATTTTATCCTGTAATGCACAACCATTGTACATAGTGCTTTCGAGAATTCTACGTCTATTTTGGGGTTATGGAAATTGCTTAAAAGAAAAGAATCCATACTTAAAGAAGGGCGTGCCCCCTTTTTACATAGTAAATCATAAACCTTCATAATTTCTTTAGAGTCTATTTGAGGAGAACGATCTTTTGTTAAATCATAAATTTTGTCAAACACAGACGATCCATGTTTATTGACAGCATTAATATCGGCGTCCCATTCAATAAGTTCTTCAACTATTTCTGATACAGGGCAATGGTTTTTTAATAGCCTTCTAAGTGAAAAGCTGGCCAAGCTTATGGCCCACATAATAGGGGTGTTGCCCTGAATATCTTTGTCCTCTATTTGAGCATAATTTTCGCATAAAATTTTTATTACTTCTCTGTACGGACTACAAGCTGCGGATATCATCAATGGAGATAATTGGGACGTAGGCTCTTTTTTATTTATAGCAGCGCTATGCGCTATTAGGTATTCAAACACTTCAGGCGGATAGCCATTCATTGATGCAATATTAAGGGCGGTTATCCCATATTTGTCTGGTCGAGATGGATCTGCTCCATTCCTTAATGCATCTCTCATAGATTGAAAATCTCCAACGGTAAGCGCTTCAAACAGTTTTTTATTAGGATCTGAGAATATATTAAAAATACCCATTGCAATTCTCCTTTGTCCATATTTATTGTTGAGGACGAATGTAGATTATGCCGTCTGGGCCGATTGTGATTCTGTATCGTTTTTTAGTTCTTTGTGCAGCGATTTGAGGCAGGTTTTCAACAACGCCTCTATCGCTGCCAGTTCATCCACTTCAAGCCGATCGCCATCTGACGCCAATCTGTAGTTGAGGTCGGAGAGCATTTTTATGGTTTCGTGCGGTTTCTCCGACGTAAGACGCGCAGGATCGTTTTGTTTCTGAGCCCTGCTGGCCCGACGATAGAGAAAAGCAACGTTTTCTTCTTGCCCAAAGAGCAGGTCTTCAGGGGAAACTTCCAACGCCAAGCAAATTGATTTCAATTTTTCTGTTGTTGTATCCCCCACTCCATTAAATATACGTGATATCTGTGTTTGCGAGATATCACAGTACTGGCCTAGTGTTTTTTGAGAAAAACCCGCTTTTTTTGCATATGTCTCAATTTTTGAGCCTAACTCCTCTAAATATGTCATACATTTATTTAATCATATTTGCATAAAAAATCAAACGATTATACGAATATTAAATTTCATATAAGGGTTGACAAATATTCTTATAATGCTATTATATTCTTCATATAAACCTTATAAGGAATTTAAGGAGGCCAACACGATGATTTTAAAGAACACGATTTTTGCAAACGGCATCGGAAACACGATGAAGAGGCTCGGCGGGGAGTGCTGCGAGAGTATCGGCGCATAGAACTCGAGAGGATTGTCTTTGGTTCCGACGAGGGCTGCGGCGATCTTGAGATCCCGTTTTAAGGGGCCGAGGCGTCTTTACAGTTTACAGCGGGAGGAGGTGTTTTAGGTGATCGACAGTACGAAGGTAAGGGATTTGCGGCTTAAGAAGCGCTTGAGTCAGTCGGAGTTGGCGGGCGTCGCCGGTATCAGTCAGACGCAGCTTTCACGCATTGAGAAGGGGCAGGGCGATACGACGACGGATGTTTTAGTCGCTATCGCTGGGGCTTTGGGGCTGGATAGCGCGGATGCGCTGCTTTGCAAGGATTTCATCATTGAGGACGCAAACCCTCCCCTCCCCCGGAAGGTGGCGGCTCGTCCGCGGGGGTCCGGGGCGAGCCGCCGCATCGGGAAACGCGCCCGATACTAGGCGCGCCCTGTGGAAGTCTGAAATGTCCGCGGGGCGGACAGGGCGCGCCGTCGGCAGATGAGCGGAGATGCGCGGGTGTGACGGACGGAGCGATCAGGCTGGAGCTGGTTATCCGGCAGGAAGGAGCGAAGGTGATGAATTGCGCAACGGCGATGGAGTGCGAGATGAGGGTGGAGCTGGCGATCGTAGGGGGCAAGCCCCGCGTGGAGGTGCGCGGGAGCACTGTGCCCGGCGCGTCGGCGGAGGATGTGGCCAAGCTGTTCGACGATCTGAAGGCGGGAGCGATGGCGGCGCTTGGGTCGCTGAAACCAGGTTTCGGCGCCGAGGCTGGAAGTGCTGAGTGAAAGGAGAGGTTTAGTTATGTCTATGGATCTTGAAGCGCTTAAAAGGGAATTGAATGTGTTTTTGGGAAGGGGGCCGGAGGAGGATCTTTGCTATTTTTCAGACAATAGGGCCGAAAACTGCCTGGGTTTCGCCTTTAGCGATTTCGGTATGCCGCGCGCGTGTTTTAACGGCGAGAAGATTATCGGAGAGGCTGCCCGGTTCCTGGAGGAGGAGATACGGCAGAAGACGGGGGTTATGGCGATTTTGAAGAGGTACGCCGCCGCATCGGGAGACGCATCCGATGGCAGGCGCGCCGCCGGGGTGGATTAAGATTCTACTTCTTCAGGATAGCTTCGAGAGCTTTTACCCTTTCTTCAAGCTCTTGGCAGAGAGTTTGAAAATGGCAATTTAAGTCATGGATGTATCGTTCTGTTTCTTTTAGCTCTTCAGGCGCGTTTTGGTGTTCCTGTATCGGAGACAGATGTTTCATCTTATCACCTTCGTTTCCCCCGGCGGCATATATAGTTTAGCAGTTTTGCTGAAGTTATAAAAGGCGGAAACGAGGGAGCTAAAAAAAAAAGAGTTAAAGCCGGTTCCCGAAGCCGTGTCGGCGCACGGCTTCGGGAGGTTCGACGGCTTGGAAAAACGGTTTACAACATTTTATCACGATTTGAGATTTGATAAAGGAGCTGATTTAGGATGACTCAGACGGATTTTGAATCTTTGGGTTTTGCTACACGGGCGGTTCTTCGGGCGATGGCGGCCAATAACGGGGACGTGAGGGCGGCTTCCGCTGCGACCGGATCTCCCGTGCGGAGTATCCACAGCATTATGTGCAGGATGCGCAAGCGTTTCGGCATGTCGCAGTGCGAACTGTTGGCCGCGGTGAGGATTTGCACGGAGCTTGGGCGCTGATGGGCTGTTTCCCGAAGCCGTGTCGGCGCACGGCTTCGGGAGGTTCGACGGCTTGAAAAACTGTTTATCACGTTTTGGATCGAGGCCGGGTATGTCCCAGTATTTTTTTCGCCGGCCGAAAGGAGCGGAGCAAAAATGAGCACTGTTTGCCGGATGGTCGCTTTTTGCAGCGGTGAGTTTGTCGATAAGCGTCATGTTTTTGAGGAGCGGTTCAACTGCGCGCCGGCGTCGGAGCTGCGTATGACGGCGCAGGTGAAGATGGGGTGTAATTTTTGTCCCAAACGCGAGGACGACGCCGGCGGGCTGTGCCGCTGGCTTAAGGTGCATTATGCGCCGGTTGTTTTGCAGCGGAGGTGAGGGATGATGGCTGTCAGTTGTACGTACAGCCCCGACTTCGGGGTGAAGATCACGGTGGGGCTCCCGAAGTATGTCGGCCGAGAGGCGGGTTTTGAGTTATGCGACGCGATTGACGCTTTGGTACGCGAGCGGCTTGAGGGGAGGGAGGAGGGACGGCGCCTTTTCCGCGCTTCCGAGACGGAGTGTCTCAGAGTCGAACCGGAGGGAGAAAGCGGGGGGCTCCCACGCCCCGCCAGGCCGGAGCCGGAGGATCTTGTCGAGCCGGACGGGCGCCAGGCGCACTCTGCGGGACAGGCCCCATCCGCCGAGTGGCCGTCCGCCGGGGTGGTGACGGTGAACGAGATCGTGGCGTTTTGGAATATCGGCAAAAGCAGTTTTCGTCAGCGGGTGCGCGACGGGGTGTTTTCTCGCGCGGTCGACTGTCCAGACCGGGCGCCGAACGCTCCTAAGGTGTGGGATGCGGCGGTGGTCGGCGCGGAGCTGGCGAGGGCCGGGTATGTGAGGAGGGGTTTTTGATGGGTTTTGTTTTTAAGTTCGATTTTCTTTCTCCGGAGGAGAACAGGCGGCTTTTGGAATTGGAGGGCCCGCGTGATGAGAGGTCATAGACTGCGTGTGAAGATCGCCGGTTTTCTGCGGCGGGTGTTGTCCGGCGAGCCGGCGTTTTTCGCGGTGTGCTGCTGTTATAACCGTGAGGCTTATGTCGGGCGGGAACGGCCGAACGAGCGGCCGCTCGACGTGCTGCCTTGTATGCGCTGCCATAAGTATGCGCGCTGCTGCTGGGGGCCGAGGGTGGAGGCGCGGTAGATGCCCGACTTTGACATCCCCGGCATCGGCAAGGCGCGCATGAAGCTTACGGAGATGTCGCGGAATCCAACCGGCAAGAGCCGCGTCGCGGACGATATTAAGAAAAGACTTATCAAAGAGCTGTACGTGGAGATCCGCGCCGCGCGCATGGCGGGACACACGTGGAGGTCTATTCGCGCGGCGATCGTCTCGGATATAAATCTGAAGATCTCCGAGGTGTGCGTCAACCGGATGTTCACGCGGCTGGATAAGGAATATGAAGCGGAGACCGGTGTAGCCGCCCTCCCCAACCAGAGCCGCGGCGGACGCAAGAGGGGGCACCGGGCGAAAGGCAAGAAACAGGAGGTCGAACCAAATGCCGATAGGTAAACGCAAAAAGAAAAGCGCCGCCGCTTCCAATGCTGGCCCCGCGAAAGCGAAACAGGGGGGGGCGAAGCGCAAGCCTCCGGTCATGCTGCCGGTGCGCCACGACATGTGTCCCGGCAGCTGTCCCAAGCTGCTGCTCGACGACACGCCGCGCTGCGGCTTTCTCTGCCGCGATTTCGGGCCGCTCGATACGCACGAGGACGGCGGGCCGGTGAAAAGCGGCAGGTGCAAATAAGGACTGAGCACAGACCGCTGGCAATAGTTGGCATCAGCAGCAGATAGGGGCAGGTGAGGGAACTGGCGGATTACGACTACAACTATTACGACGTGGAACGCGCCTTTTTGGAGGCGTTGGCGGAGGCCGGCATTCCGCCGGCTTCCGGCGAGCAGATAATCCTCGACGGCACGAAGAGAACCTATACCGTCGCCGGAGATAAACAGAAAAAGCGGGGCGGTTACGTCGTCTATATGGACGAGAGCCCCGCGGGGGCCTTTTGGAAATATGGCGGCTCTTCCGCCGTTCCGAAGACGAAATGGCATTACAAGACGGGTTACGTCTCTTCTTTATCCGAAGAGGAGCGTCAGGCGCTTTTTGAAAAGCAAAGGTTAAAGCGTCAGGAAGAGGAGCGCAAACGGGCGCAAACGCGCGGCATGCAGCAGCGCAAAGTCCGGATGGAATGGGCGGCGGCCACCAAAGCTACCGCCGCCCACCGGTACGCCGTGAAAAAAAAGCTCTCCTCCGTCCCCGGAGCGCGCCTCTACGGCGACAGCCTTATGGTCGCCTATATCGACACAAGCGGCGAAATAAGGTCCCGGCAGCTCATTGATCTTAAAGGTCCCAGCAACCCCAGAGGCAAGGATAACAGCTGGGGCACGGGGAAACAGGGGCATTTCTGCGTCCTTTCCGGCTACCCCAATCCTCTGGGCAACGGGACTGACGTCATCCCGCCGAACGCGCCCGGCCCCATCTTCATCTGCGAGGGCTGGGCGACCGGCGTCTCCATCTACGAGGCGACGGAATGCGTGACGGTGGTGGCCATCGACGCGGGCAACCTCTATCCCGTGACAAAGAGCCTGCTTGAGAATTACACCGGCGCGGAGTTCGTCGTCGCCGCCGATAACGACAGTTGGAAAAACAAAGGCAACACCGGCATGAAGGCGGCGATCGAACTCTGGTACGAGCTGGGCGTTCCCTTCGTCGCCCCTGACTTTGAAGAGGGCGAAGAACTCTCCGACTGGAACGACTTTGCCGCAAAACACGGCCTTGCCGTGACAAAACGCGCGATGCTGCGCAAACTGGAGCTCTTCAAGAAACAGGAGTCCTATATCGAACAGGAAGAAAAGCCGCGATTCCTCCACCTCAATTACAACACCGGCCGTCCGACGGGCACGATCGCCAACCTGGAGGCGCTGCTGAAGGCCAAAAAGATTTGGGTGGGCTACAACGAAATAAAAAAAGAAGAAGTAATGACCATCCCCGGCCGCATCTACTGCCGCGACAACGCGGCGACCGCCGGCGTGGCTCATATCAAATCCCTTTGCGCCCAATACGGCTATCCCAAGAGCGAAGTAGGCGA
>CAKSWL010000098.1 GCA_934511335.1 uncultured Cloacibacillus sp.
CTGCACCCCGACAACATGGCCGCCGGCCCCGCCAGCTACGGCATGACGGACACGATGGGCCGTATGCACAGCGACGCGCAGTTCGCAGGCAGCTCCTCCGTCCCCGCGCACGTCGATATGATGGGCCTCATCGGCATGGGCAACAATCCGATGGTCGGCGCCTCCGTCGCCGTCGCCGTCGCCGTCGAGGAGGCGGCGACGGCCGGTAAGTTCTAAAAAGATAGGGCTGTCTGTAAAAAAACGGACGGGAAAGCGGGCGGCGCTGCGAACGCCGCCTGTCTTCCTGCAGCGAGCGGCCCTCGCGCGCCTTTTTGCCTTTTTACATAAAACTTACCGCGCCCGCCTTAAAGTGGGTTGACAATATCGGCGTTTGTACCTAGAATTTCATCTATTGAAAGACAACGAACGTGAAAGTATCAGAGAGGAGGCAATGGGACATGACGGATAAGATATCAAGAGCATCGCTTGACGGTCGTGTTGCATGGTTCTCCTTTATCGGCGCGGGTCCTCTTCACGGGATCTGCGCGAAGACTGCATGATTCATAGATAGCGTCATTTGAGTCATACCGCGTATATGCCGTTGAAGCAGGGCCCGCTCTTTGCGAGCCCTGCTTTTTTGTTGCCCGAAGGCGGCATGGATTTAAAAAATATTTGGGAGAGCCCTGAGAAAGGAAATGAGAACAATGGAGAAACAGAACTACTACCAGCCTGAAGTGGAATGCGCGCCGCGCGAACAGATCAGAGAGTGGCAGAGCGAAGGGCTTGTAAAGACCGTCAGGCACGCCTATGAGAATTCGCCCTATTACCGGAAAAAGATGGAGGAACACGGCGTCAGGCCCGATGATGTCAAGAGCGTAGACGACCTTCACAAACTTCCCTTCATCTGCAAAGACGACCTCCGCGCGGCCTATCCATACGGATTGCTCTGCAAGCCTCTTTCCGAATGCGTCCGTATTCAGTCGACGAGCGGCACGACCGGCAAGCGCGTCATCGCCTTCTATACCCAGCATGATATAGACGCTTGGGACGACTGCTGCGCGCGCGCGATCGCGGCGGCCGGCGGCACCAAAGACGACGTGGTGCATGTCTCTTACGGCTATGGCCTTTTCACCGGCGGCGCGGGATTCAACGGCGGCTCGCACAAGCTCGGCTCCCTCACGCTGCCGATGTCGTCCGGCTCGACGGACCGTCAGATACAGTTCATGCAGGATCTGGGCTCGACGATCCTCTGCTGTACCCCATCATACGCCGCCTATCTCGGCGAGACCATCGTCGAAAAGGGGCTCCGGGATACGATAAAGCTAAAGGCAGGCATCTTCGGCGCAGAAGCTTGGAGCGAAGAGGCGCGCCATGACATTGAGAAAAAACTGGGCATCAAGGCCTACGACATCTATGGCCTCACAGAGCTCGAGGGCCCCGGAGTCGGCTATGAGTGCTGCGAGCAGCGCGGCATGCACCTCTGCGAGGATCAGTTCATCGCCGAGATCATCGACCCCAACACCGGCGAAGTGCTCCCCGACGGCGAAAAAGGAGAGCTCGTCTTCACCTCCGTGAACAAAGAGGCCTTCCCGATGATTCGCTACCGCACACGCGACATCTGCGTACTCTCTCACGAAAAATGCTCCTGCGGCCGCACCCACGTCCGCATGGCGAAGCCGATGGGCCGCAGCGACGACATGCTCATCATCAAGGGCGTCAATGTCTTCCCGTCACAGATAGAGACGGTGCTCATCGACAACGGATATTCTCCGAACTACCAAATCCTGGTGGACCGCGTCAACAACAGCGACACCTTCGACATCAACGTCGAGATGAACCAAGATACGTTCAGCGATACGCTCAGCGATATCACCAGGCGTGAAAAAGCGCTCGTAAACGCCCTCAAAGGCTTTCTCGGGATATACGCCAACGTACACCTCGTGGAACCGAAAAGCATCCCGCGCAGCGAGGGCAAAGCGGTGCGAGTCATCGACAAGCGCAAGCTCTATTAATCGGCGTGGAGACCCGAAACGCCGCGCCGGATACAATAATAGATCATCTGCGGAGATATGAAGGATTTTTGATTATAATAGAGGGAGGAATCATATAATGAAGGGGGAAAAGACCATGACAGTCAAGCAGATTTCCGTCTTTGTAGAAAATAAACCGGGGAAACTGGCGGAGTTCGTGGAACTCCTGCGCACGAACGGCATCGACATGCGCGCGCTATCGCTCGCCGAGGCCGCCGATTTCGGAGTGCTGCGCACGATCGTCAGCGATCCCGACAAGGCGCAGCGGGTGCTGAGCGAGGCCGGAAGCATCTCGGCGGTGACGCCGGTGCTCGCCGTCGCCGTATCGGACGAGCCGGGCGCCCTTTACCACATCCTTGAGATACTCAGGGGCGGCGAGATCAATCTTGAATACACTTACGCCTTCACAACGCGCAGGGATCAGGGCGCCTATATGGTCTTCCGCGTCGCCGATAAAAATATCGACAAGGCGGTGGCGCTGCTTGCCGCGGAGGGCATCGGCCTCGTCGCCCAGGAAGATATCTACGACCTGTAAACCCCTGCCGGCAGATATCTATAAACATGGCGGCCCTTCCCTTTCGGTGGGGCCGCCGCGTTTTATGCCGGGATATTTACTATTTTAACGCCGCTTGGCGTTATCTCTTCCGGAAAAAGACCGCCGCGCCGCCGAGCGCCAGCAGCAAAAGCGGGAAGGGAGCCGCGCTGCAGCCGCTTGAAGAGCCGCCGTCAGCCTGTTTCTCATAAGCTCCGGCATCGGCCTTCAGTCCCTGCGGACGGGATACGCCGCGGGCGTCCGCCGCTGGGATCCAAGAGGTCCCGGCCGGGATGATGTCCAGAGCGGCGCTCTTATCGGCAAGCGCCGCCGTCGGTACGAAACCGCCGTTGTCCTTCAGCGCGGGGATGCCGCCCTCATAAACAAGGACCTCGTTCGCAGCGGCATTTTTCACGTCAGAATCCGCAAGCGTAATCGTTACGTTTTCCGACACGCCGTCCGGCTTCGTAAGGTCTGCTGTGCCAAGTACGTTGTATCCGCCGCTGACGAAATTGCCGTCGTAACGCGCGACCCACGGCCCCAGTTCTGGATTTGGATCTTTGTCCATGTTGTCAGAGTAGTGGACGCTTACATCCTGCGCCGTGCCGTCGGCCAATTTGTTGCCTACGATCACGCAGCCCATGAAGTTGGCCGTACCGACCGCTTTCATCGTGTCGTTGCTGTGTGAACCGTCATGCGCGTAAAGGCCCGCGCCGCTTTCCGTCGCCGTGTTGCCCGCCATGGTGCAGTTTGTGATTTCCAGCTTGGAGAGAACGTCGAGGATGAAGCCGCCGCCGTACCTTGCCTTGTTGCCGATGATGGTGCAGTTCGTCAGCTTCGCATGAGCGTTATAGAAGAGGATGCCGCCGCCGTTGCCGATTCTGTTTGAAGATACGTCGTTGCCGGCTATTGTGCAGTTCTCAAAGACGTTGAGCTTGTCATTCTCCGTATTGACGTAGATCCCGCCGCCGCGGCCGCCTTTGTTGTTCATGACCAGGCAATCGTACATTTTGACGTTTCCGCCCCAGTCGCCGCCGCGCTTAGGTGCGGCATAACCGGGGTCAACGTAGAGGCCGCCGCCGCGCGAACCGCTGGAATTGCCGGTTATTTTCGTGTTCCTCATGACGGCGTTCCCCTTAAGATAGATGCCTCCGGCCCTGTCTTTGCCGGTGTTGTCGCTGATCTCGCAGTCAGTGAAGGTAACGTTGGCCTTTGAATCGATGAAGAGCGCCGCGCCGCCGTCGCGGGTGTGGGTCCCTTTTTCAGAGCCGCACTTCGTGACCTTCACATTCTCAAAGCTGACAGTCATGCCCTGGTCGACATATACGCCGCCGCCGGAAGCCGCAGAGCCGCCCTTTGTGATCGTGAGATTCTTAAAGACCACATTGTTTCCAATTACTTTGAAAATACGCACGACTCCGATGGCGTCTATCGCATAGCCGCCGCCATCGATCGTGATCGCTTTGTCGATAATGATCCCCTCCGTCGAAATCCCGGCGTCGGCGGACAAATCGTAGGTATAGTCGCCGGAAAGACTAAGGACGCCGCCAGCTTCCGTTTTGGAAATCGCATCTTGCAATTCCGTAAAATTCCCCGCCTCGGCGGCGCCGGTAAACAAAAGAGCGCAGAACAACAGTACAAAAAACCTTTCGGTGATTCGTTTCAATGAAACTCCTCCTATTCATTTTTACGTGCAAATATGTTGCAATAACATTATATTTGCTATTCACCGCCTGTCTATATTTGTTCATTAAAAATCACTTAACATAACTTTTATCGAAAACGACGGCGAGAGGGGACTTGACATTAGGGCGGCTCTGCGCAAAAATATCCCGTAATGCAATAACGGCAAATGCGACGATCGGAAAGAAGTAGATCGGCCGACAGTCTTACAGAGAGCCGCCGGACGGTGCGAGGCGGAAGACGGGCGAATCGAAATACATTCCAGGAGCAGCGCACCCAAAGGGACGGCGTATCATAAGATGCAGAAGACGCCATTTTCGAGTAGGCTGCGACGGGTCCGCCCGTAACCGCGGACAGGGTATACGATAAATTTATTTATCCAGTACCCGACGAGGGCGTTTTTCGCGAGAAGACGCCAAACTGAGGTGGTACCACGGGTGATCGATCCCCGTCCTCTGGATAACCGGGGGACGGGGATTTTTTAATCCCTCCCTCCGAAAAAAGTCACACAAAAGTTTAAGGAGGAAGAAGCAGAAATGCCGATTACCGAACTGCTTGAAAGAAACGCCAGAGAATTCTGCCACGAGACGGCGCTCGTGGAGATCAATCCCGAAGTCAAAGAGCTGCGCCGCGTCACGTGGAAGGAATATGAACTCATCGAATCCAGCCCCACAGAGAGCTACCGGCGTGAGATCACTTGGAGCGTCTTTGACGAGAAGGCGAACCGCTGCGCCAACCTGCTCCTCTCGCGCGGCATCAAAAAGAAAGACAAGGTCGCCATCCTGATGATGAACAGCCTCGAGTGGCTGCCGCTCTACTTCGGCATCCTCAAGACAGGCGCGCTCGCCGTCCCCCTCAACTTCCGCTATACGGCGGAGGAGATAAAATACTGCCTCGATCTGGCCGACGTCGACGCGCTCTTCTTCGGCCCGGAGTTCATCGGCCGCGTAGAGGATATCTGCGACCGGATCCCGCACGTCAAACTGCGCTTTTACATCGGCGACAGCTGCCCGCGCTTTGCGGAAAATTATCTGCATCTGACGGCGAACCTCTCAAGCTACGCGCCGCGCATCCTGCTCTCCGACGACGACGACGCGGCGATATACTTCTCCTCTGGAACGACGGGCTTCCCGAAGGCCATCCTTCATAATCACGAGAGCCTCATGCACGCGGCAAAGGTGGAGCAGAGCCATCACGGGCAGAAGCACGACGACGTCTTCCTCTGCATCCCCCCCCTCTATCACACGGGGGCGAAGATGCACTGGTTCGGCAGCCTCATCTCCGGCGGCAAGGGGATCCTGCTCAAGGGAACGGACCCCGTATCGATCATAAAGACCGTCTCGGACGAAAAATGTACCATCGTCTGGCTGCTCGTCCCGTGGGTACAGGATATCCTCGACGCGATAGACACGGGTAAAATCCGTCTAGCGGACTACGACCTTTCGCAGTGGCGGCTCATGCACATCGGCGCGCAGCCCGTGCCCCCAAGCCTCATCGGCAGATGGCGCAAAATCTTCCCGAAACATAAATATGACACGAACTACGGCCTCTCGGAGTCGATCGGGCCGGGCTGCGTACACCTCGGCGTCGGCAACATCGACAAAGTGGGAGCGATCGGCGTCCCCGGATATGGCTGGAAGGTGAAGATCATCGACGACGAAGGCCGCCCGATCACCGACGGCGGCGTCGGCGAGCTCGCCGTGAAGGGGCCCGGAGTGATGACCTGTTACTACAAAGACCCGAAGGCCACGGCCGAAGTGCTGCACGACGGATGGCTCTCCACGGGAGACATGGCGCGCCAGGACGAACAGGGCTTCATCTACCTTGTGGACCGCAAAAAGGACGTCATCATCAGCGGCGGCGAAAATATCTATCCCGTGCAGATAGAGGACTTCCTCCGCGCGCATCCCTCGATAAAGGACGCGGCGGTGATCGGCCTGCCGGACCAGCGCCTCGGCGAGATCGCAGCGGCGATAGTCGAACTCAGGGAAGGTTACTGCTGTACCGCAGAAGAGATAGAAAAGTTCTGCCTCGATCTGCCGCGCTACAAACGCCCGCGCCGGATAATCTTCGCCGAGATACCGCGCAACCCGACGGGCAAGATAGAAAAACCGAAGCTGCGCCAGATGTATCAGGCAGAAAACCTCGTCGCACAGCAGACAAACAGCTGACGCGCCATTTGACAACACGTCGATATAGGGTATAATGTTTTCGTCTCTGGAATGGAGAGTCAAGCCGGTGTAGCTCAGCTGGTAGAGCAGCTGACTTGTAATCAGCAGGTCGGGGGTCCGAATCCTCTCGCCGGCTCCATTTGACAAGCTAGGCCCCTTTTAGGGGCCTTTTTTGATCTCCCGCCGCTTTTGTTAAGGTTGTTAAAAGCCTATTATAATCAAGGGCGCGGGTTTTTTGTTTTTGGCGGCGTGTCAAGCCCGTCAAGGCATATCAAAGCCTGCCAAGCTTAAATCAGCACTAAAAGTTTTTATATCAAGCACTATAAGGGCCGTTTTAGTGCTTGGCGGGGAGGGGACGCGGTTGCTGACTGAGTTGTCTGTACAGAGCTTAAAACCGAAGGTGCAGCGTTTTATGCGGGCGACAGGGACGGTCTTTATCTAGAGGTCGTGCCCGGCGGGCAGAGGTATTGGTGGTATGTTTCGCAGGCCGGCGGGAAGAGGAAGAAGGTCTCTAGCGGCAAGTGGCCGGATGTTTCGCTCAAAGAGGCGCGGGAGCTGCTGGCAGTCAAGAAGCGGGAGGCGGGGACCGCCTGTTTCTCCCCCGAGGTGGAGGGGGTGCTTTTGTCCGAGATCGCGGAGGAGTGATGCCGAGTGCGGATTTCCGGTTTTCCCGAAGGGCACAGGGCGCGCGTCCGCCGCTGGCTCGACGATTACGTCCTGCCGAAGCCGCCGGATGATATTGCGCTTGCCTTCGGTCATCA
The DNA here is from genome assembly GCA_934511335.1 of uncultured Cloacibacillus sp. Classification (GTDB taxonomy): domain Bacteria; phylum Synergistota; class Synergistia; order Synergistales; family Synergistaceae; genus Cloacibacillus. The sequence continues at coordinate 7,157 of CAKSWL010000098.1, forward strand.
CAACTTTGTGGACGGGGTTCTTCTTTATCTCTTTTCTCCATAATAAAAGGCCTCCTGTGTTTTAGTGTATATCACAGGAGGCCCTTTGGCATACTGCTTTCTTTCTTTTACAGAAAAACTTTCATACGCTCCTGAGAGGTCCGCTCGCAAGGAGCGCTCCCGCCGCGCGGGCGGGAGTCCCTCTTGTCCTTCTTCTATTTTCCGCCGATCTTTTCCG
>CAKSWL010000099.1 GCA_934511335.1 uncultured Cloacibacillus sp.
AGCATGCATTACGAAATCGCCAAAACGGCGATGGCGCACGGCGTGCATGTGCTTGTTGAAAAACCTGTCACGACAAGCGTCGACGAGGCGGAGAAGCTGCTGCATCTCGCGGTGGAAAAGGAAGTCATTCTCCAAGTGGGGCATATAGAGCGTTTCAACAGCGCCGTCGAACATGCCCGCGAATTTATAAAAGACCCCTATTTTATCCAGACACGCCGGATGGGCCCCTTTTCGCCGCGCATCAGCGACGTCGGTGTCGTGCTGGATCTGATGATCCATGACGTTGACATCATTCTTTCAATGATAAATTCGGACCTCGTTTCCATATCGGCGATCGGAAAGTGCATCCGTACGGACCATGAGGACATCGCTTCGGTACAGATGCGCTTTGCGAACGGCGCGATGGCCCAGATCCTTGTGAGCCGCGTCTCCGAAAAAAGACTGCGCCAGATGGAGATCACCGAGGCCGAGCGTTTTGTGACGGTCAATTACGAGACGCAGGATATCACCGTACAGCGCTGCGTCCGCCAAAGCGGCGGAAACATCGTCGAGGTGATGGAGCATCCCGTCTTCCCGAAAACGGAACCGCTCAAGATAGAACTCCAGCATTTTGTCTCATGCATTCGCGAGGGACGCCAGCCGATGGTCGGCATCAAGGACGGCAAACGCGCCCTTGAAGTCTGCGTCGCCGCCCTGCGCCAGATCCATGAGGAAAAGACACAAAATTATTCGCTTCTTTCGGCAATATAGATGAAAGAGGCCATGACATACGGCAGATTAAGCGTTATTATTTAGAGAGGAAGGGTTTTCCTCTCTTTTTTATTGTATATGCCGCTGAAAGGGTGAAGCGTATTTGTTTGAATTTTTAAAAAATGTACCGTCGGTTAACATTCAGGCTTTTGTAGCCCTCGGCCTCTTTGGCATATCGCTCTTCCTCGCACGAATGGTCGTCAACATACAGTCGGGCAAATGGCCGGGAAGTGCTGCTTGGGTGCTGTATCTGCGGATGGTGCTCGGATTCACCTTTGCCGCCTCCATCGGCCTCGGCATATACAGCTTTGCGGGGATAGATATTTTATTTGGCAAATGAACATGCTTGGCAGAGCGGAGGATACCTCACATCCGGCCTGCCTCTATCACATTTAGTAAAGAACACAGGGAGAGTTATGACCAATGGATAAGTTACTCGAACGCGCCTTAGCCGGAGATATGAGATCGATCGGACGCCTCATCAGCCTTGTCGAGGCGGATTCTCCCGCCTCAAAAGAGATAATGAAGACTGTCTATCCGAAGACCGGCCGGGCGCAGGTGATAGGTATCACGGGCAGTCCGGGGGCGGGGAAGAGCACCTTCGTGAACCGCCTGATTGCGCAGTTCCGGACTGAGGGAAAACAGGTCGGCGTGATCGCGATAGATCCATCAAGCCCCTTCACCGGCGGCGCAATACTCGGCGACCGTCTGCGTATGCAGGACCACGCCGTTGAAGAGGGCGTATTCATCCGCAGCATGGGATCGCGGGGCAACCTCGGCGGCGTCAGCCGCGGCACGCACGAAGGGGCGCTGATCCTCGACGCCTGCGGCTTCGACGTCGTGATCATCGAGACTGTCGGCGTTGGGCAGTCGGAGGTTGACATCGTGAAGATCGCCGATACAGTCTGCCTCATCCTTACCCCTGGTATGGGCGACGACGTGCAGATCATGAAGGCCGGCATCATGGAGATCGCCGACGTCTTTGTCGTCAACAAGGCCGACAAGGAGGGCGCCGACAAAGTGGCGGCGGACGTTCAGGTAATGCTCAAGATGCTCGGCGAACGTGAATGGGTTCCCCCTGTGGCGCTCGTATCTTCAAATAAAAACACCGGCGTCGGCGAGGTCAAAGATATAATCAAAAAACACAGCGACTACCTCCACAACAGCGAAGAGGGCAAGCGCCGCCGCTGGTCGCAGCTTGAGATGGAAGTGGAGGCGATCCTGAGAGGCGAGATATCGCTGCTTGTGGAAAACGCCTGGAAAGAGCGTCGGACGGACGGCGTGATGGAGGAGCTTTCCTCAAGAAAGACGGACCCCTACACACTGGCCGGCGAAATAATGCAGAAAGTTATAAAATAAATAATCTATACGGAGGAATTATAGATGAAGATAGCGGTAGCTTCTGATCACGCGGGGTATAAGCTCAAAGAGGAGATAAAGAGCAGCCTTGCTGAGGCTGGACATGAGGTGCTAGACTGCGGTACCGCCTCCGGAGACGTCAGGGTCGATTATCCTGACTGGGGCTTTAAAGCCGCCGGCGCGGTGGCGAGCCGCAAGGCGGAGCGCGGCATCCTTATATGCGGCACCGGCATCGGCATGAGCATCGCCGCCAACAAGGTCAAAGGCGTGCGCGCCGCGCTCTGCCACGACCATTTCACGGCCGTCATGAGCCGCCGCCACAACGACGCCAACGTCCTCGTGCTCGGCGCGCGCGTGCTCGGCTCCGACGTCGCGGCGGATATGGTCAAGGCCTGGCTCGCGGAACCATTCGAGGGAGGGAGGCACTCCTTCCGCCTGGAGAAGATCAGCGCCTATGAAAACGAGAATTCAAACTCTCGCGAGGCGGCGGCGGGCGGCGGCAGGACCGTGGTCATCGACCATCCGCTCGTGCGCCACAAACTTGGCCTCATGCGCAACAAGGAGACCTCCTCAAAGGATTTCCGCGATCTCGTGCAGGAGGTCGCCGGCCTCATGGTCTACGAGGTGACGCGCCACCTGCCGCTGGAAGAGATGGAGATCGAGACCCCCGTAGCGAAGACGCGCGTCTTCACCCTCTCGGGAAAGAAGCTGGCGGTCGTCCCCGTGCTGCGCGCGGGGCTCGGCATGGTAGAGGGCATCCTTAAACTCGTGCCCAACGCCAAGGTCGGCCATATCGGCCTCTACCGCGACCCTGAGACGCTCAAACCCGTCGACTATTACTGCAAGCTGCCCTGCGACATCTCGGAGCGCGAGATATTTGTCGTCGACCCGATGCTCGCCACCGGCGGCTCGGCGGCGGCGGCCGTCAGCCACATCAAGGACAAGGGCGGCAAAAAGGTATCCCTCGTCTCGCTGCTCGCCGCTCCCGAGGGTATCGCCGCTTTCCATGAGGCGCATCCTGACGTGGACATCTACACGGCGGCCGTCGACAGTCATCTCAACGACCACGGGTACATCGTTCCCGGACTTGGAGACGCGGGAGACCGGCTCTTCGGAACAAAATAAAATAATGCCAGGCAGCCGCCGCTGCAGATATAAGCGCCGCCGTCAGCGTATCGTCCGCCGGACAGAAGCGCCCGCCTTCGGGCGGGCTCCGGCGGCGGGGAAAGCCGGAGCAATGATTTCCCCGATTTGCACGCGGCGGACGGATAACCCGCCAGACGCATATAATATAAATACAACTGGGACTCAAACGGCGACACAAGGAGGCATTCGCGCGGCGGCTCCCTAAATGAAAGGAATATGACTTGCTTTCGATCTATCTCTTTACGCTTTTGACCTTCCTTTGGGGGCTCGTAGGCACGCCGATCGCGATTGCGCTGGCGCAGAAGTTCCGCCTGCTCGACGTCCCCGGGGGAAGAAAGAAACATCACAGCATCATGCCGCGCGGCGCGGGGCTTGTTCTGTGGAGCGGCTATCTCATGTGGGCCCTCTTTACCGGCAACCCCGGCGTCGAGGTGCCCTACATCGCCACAGGGGCGTCGGTGATATTCATTGTCGGATATATGGACGACATGCACCCGCTGCCGCCGTTGCTGCGCCTGATTTTTCACCTTCTGGCCGCGGCGTGGGTCATCTACCCCCTGCCGGTACCGCTTTGGCAGAGGGCGCTCTTCGTCTTCTGGATCGCGGGTGCGACGAACGCCTATAATCTTATCGATGGAATGGACGGCCTCTGTCTCACAATAACGCTCATCACCGCTCTCTGCGCGCTGATTGCGGGCGGCAGGGGCGTGTGGCTGCCATTTTCGGGACTTGTCTTCGGGGTCCTGCTCTGGAACTTCCCGCAGCCGCGCACGTTCCTCGGCGACGGCGGCAGCACCCTGTTGGGGTACATCTGTTCATCGCAGCTTGCGTGGAGCGTATTCCCGAATATCTTCGGGACCGGTTTTATACGCCTGGCCTTCATACTGCTCTTTCTCGGCGGTGTGCCGGTTATGGACACGCTCGTTGCGATGACGCGCCGGGTGCTGCGCAAAAAGTCCCCCTTCGAGCCGGATCGGGGACATGCGCACCATAAGCTTCAGGATATGGGCCTGCCTAAATTCGCGGCGCTTATCGTGCTCGGCACGGCACACGCGGCCATCATTTCTCTAGGCATGCGCCTTATGGGGCTGCCGGTATTCAATCTCTTTTAGCGAATAAGGAGGCGCCGTAATGGACAAGAAAAAGATTGTATGCGTCATAGGGACAAGGCCCGAGGCCATTAAAATGGCCCCCGTCGTTATAGCGCTGATGAAACAGGACTACTTTGATGTGAAAGTACTGGCTACGGGACAGCACGCGGCTATGCTCGACCAGGTACTTGATTTTTTCAGCCTTACGGCTGACCGCAACCTTCACATCATGAAGGAGCGCCAGACGCTCGATTATATCACGTCGTCGGTGCTCGCCGGCGCCGGAGAATACTTTGACGAGATAAAGCCCGCGGCCGTGCTCGTACACGGGGACACGACGACGACCTTCGCGGCGGGGCTCGCCGCCTTCTACCGCGGCATCCCGATCGGGCACGTCGAGGCGGGGCTGCGCAGCTGGAACATGAGGCTGCCCTTTCCCGAGGAGATGAACCGCGTCCTCATCGACAAGATCGTCACCTGGGGCTTCGCTCCGACGGAATTGGCGGCTGACAACCTAAGAAAAGAGGGCGTTCCCGAAAGCGGCATCAGCGTGACCGGCAACACAGTGATAGACGCCCTGTTCTATACCGTAGCGGCGCAGACGAAGCCGAAGTGCGAAGAGCTAAGGGCGCTGCCCGACGGCGCTCCCTTTATGCTTGTCACCGCGCACCGCCGCGAGTCGTGGGGCAGGCCGCTTGAAGAGATATGCAAGGCGCTCTCCGAGATACTCGAAGGCCATCCCGAACTTTGGATGGTCGTCCCGATGCACAAAAACCCCGCCGTCCGTGAGATAATACATAAATATCTTGACGGCAGGGAACAGGTGATCCTTTGTGACCCGCTTGATTACCCCGACTTCGTTTGGGCGATGAACGCCTCAAAGTTCATCCTCAGCGACAGCGGCGGCGTGCAGGAGGAGGCTTCGGCGATCAAGAAACCGGTGCTCATCCTGAGAGACGTCACGGAACGCCCCGAGGCGGTGGAGCACGGCAGCGGCCTGCTAGTCGGAGTCAATCGAGAAAAGATAGTGACGACCGCCCGCGGCCTGCTTGACGACCCGGCGGCGATCGCGGCAATAGAGAAAAAATGCGAGGCTCAGCCCTTCGGCGACGGCACGGCCTCGAGCAAGATAGTAAATACTCTGAAGGAGAGTCTGCGGGACTAAATGGAGACTAAAGGTTTGAAAAAATTGGCAGAAAAGATGATCGTGCGCGGCGGAAGAAGGCTCAGCGGGACAATCTCCGTTCAGGGCGCCAAAAACGCCGCTCTGCCTGTGATGGCGGCCTCTATCCTCTTAAGTGGGCAGACGCTGAGGCTGGAGGGAGTCCCCGACCTCTATGACGTCCATACAATGTGCGACCTGCTGCGAAATCTCGGAGCCGCGGTGGACTTCAGCGACCACTGCATGACGATCGACGTGCCGGAGGAGCTTAACTGTGAGACGCCGGTCGATCTGGTGCGCAAGATGCGCGCCTCGTCGCTCGTGCTCGGACCGCTGGTGGCGCGCTGCGGGCGGGCGCTGCTTCCCCTTCCGGGGGGCTGCGTGCTCGGCAGCCGGCCCCTTGATTTCCACCTCAAAGGCCTTGCTAAGATGGGGGCCGAGATCGAGCTCAAAGGCGGCGCGGTGACGGCGACCGCCGGCCGTCTCAAAGGTACTACGATAACCCTTGACTTCCCCTCGGTGGGAGCTACGGAAAACCTCATGATGGCGGCGGCCCTCGCCGAAGGCACCACCTTTATAGAAAACGCCGCGAAGGAGCCCGAAATCGTGAACCTCGCGGAGATCCTGCGCCTCATGGGGGCCCCCGTGAAGGGCGACGGTACGGAGACGATCCGCGTCACCGGCATGGAATCTCTTCACTCGGCGAGCGGCGAAATCATCCCCGACCGCATCGAAGCGGCGACATACCTCATGGCGGGCGTGATAACTAACGGCAGCGTCACGGTGCGGGGCATAACGCCGAACTGTATGGAGGCGATTCTCAGCAAACTGCGGGAAGCCGGCGTCGAAATCGATACCTTCGGCAGCGAGATCACCGCCAAATGGGTGGCCCCGCTCAAGGGCGTGACGATCAAGACGATGCCCTATCCCGGCTTTCCGACGGATACCCAGCCGCAGCTGATGGCCGTGCTCACGCTTGCGGGCGGCACCAGCGTCATTCACGAGAGCGTCTTTGACTCACGCCTGCTGCACATCAACGAATTTAAAAAGATGGGGGCCAAGATAGAGGTACAGGACAACATTGCGATCGTTACCGGAGTCGCCAAGCTCAACGGCGCCGAGGTCCATTCATCCAACCTTCGCGCGGGCGCGGCGCTGATACTGCTTGCCCTCGCCGCCGAAGACGAGACGACGATCTGCGACCTGCAGCACGTCTGGCGCGGGTACGAGGGGCTTGTTGAAAAGCTGCGCGCGCTCGGCGCGGATATAGAATTTGCGGAGTAGCAGATGACGGAGGGGTAGTGCGGGATGGCAGAAGAGAGACAGTCGATAGCTAACGTCAAAACATCCGCCTTTGTGGGCGCGGCCGGCACCGGCAAAAGCCAGAGGGCCCAGCTCGTCGCTTCGCTGGTCGACGCCGATTATATAATAGACGACGGACTCGTCATCCATAAGGGCAGCATCGTCTGCGGAAAGAGCGCGAAATCAGAACGGAACCAGGTGAGCGCCATCAGGCGCGCGATCTTCGAGTTTGACGACCACCGCAAGGAGGTCATCGACTATTTCCGCTCCGCCGCCCCCTGCTCCGTGATGGTCATCGCCACCTCCGACAACATGGCGCTGCGGATACTGTGCAAGCTGGGCCTGCCCGCACCGGAACAGATCGTGCACATCGAAGACGTCGCCACGCCGGAAGAGATTTTGAAGGCGCGCCGTGAACGTTTCAGCAAGGGACAGCATGTGATACCGGTC